>JBBRLC010000162.1:0-4530 GCA_038231595.1 Candidatus Nanopelagicales bacterium
ACCGGGTGCGGAGGAATCCGGCGTCGTCACCTTGATGACCTTGCACACAGCGAAAGGGCTGGAATTCCCTGTGGTGTTCTTGACCGGCATGGAGGATGGTGTTTTTCCGCACATGCGCTCACTCGGTGATACCCGCGAGCTCGAAGAGGAGCGTCGACTGGCATACGTCGGAATCACCCGAGCGCGCGAACGCCTCTTCGTGACTCGATCCGTGGTGCGGTCGGCCTGGGGTCCGCCGGCGTACAACCCAGCGTCGAGATTTCTCGACGAGATTCCGGCCGAATTGATTGACCATCGTCGCGTTGAACCGACACGTTCCTCACCAAGTGTGGGTGGATTTGGCGCAGCCCCGTCGCTCGTGGCGGCGGTCAGTCGGGGAGCCCGGACGTCGGGAAATATTTCCGTCATCTCACTGTCGCCCGGGGATCGCGTTACACACGACCGATTTGGACTTGGAACGGTCGTCACTGTTCTCGGTGAGGGCGAACGGGCTCAGGCGAGCATCGACTTCGGCGCCGAGGGCGTGAAGCAGTTGTTGCTGCGCTATGCCCCAGTTGAAAAGTTGTAACTGCTGAAAAGTTGTCTCTGCTAAAGCGTGCTGAAGGCGACGACGGGCTTGATGAGCCAGGCGGGGACCCGCCCTGGGTGACCCGCGGGATAGCCAAATAGGAACCGATAGGGATCGGTCTGCCGATCGTGAACCCGAACCTCTAGGTGCAAATGCGCGCCTGTCGCGTTGCCGGTCGCGCCGACTCGACCAATCACTGTTCCCGCGTTGACGTGACCGTGATGTCGACTGATCGAGGACAAGTGGCAGTAGAAAATGGTGATTCCGTCGGCGTACCGCACGACGACAACGTTGCCCAGCGCGGCGTGATGGGCGGTTCTGATGATCGTTCCTTCGGTGGCCGAGTGCACGGGAGTTCCCCAGTCGGCGATGAGGTCGAGCCCGGTGTGTCGAAGCGCCCAGTGCTCACCGCGCTGGCCGAATCTCGCGCTGAGCGCGAGGTGCGAGATCGGCGACACAAACCGATTCGCCGACTTCCAAATTCTGTCGCGGTGTCCTCGGATATCTAGCGCGTTGGAGGCGACAAGTGCCACCGCGCTCGGAGTAGTCGCACTCGTCGAGGGTTGCGACCGAATGGCACGTGCGATCGCGGATCCGGCTTGCAACGTGAGGAACGTTACGAGCAATACGCCGATGGTCAACGCAAACGCGACGACTCGGCGTCCGCGGTTGGTGAGCCGGATCGGCGGGGGCGCGGTGGGGGGATTCCGGCGGGGTCGGTTCGGCCCACGCGGGCGAATCGAAGGCGGCGGCGTTGGTTGGTCGGCCAGTGCTCCGGGTCGGATAACGATGATGCGGGGTGGCGGGGCGTGCTGAGGTGGGAACGTGTCCACGGACCCCGATCCGAGCGTGCGTTCACGCTCGGGCATCAGAGTCGACATGGGTATCCGTCTCAAGCGAGGAAAGGGACGGTCTCCTGTCTACCCGAATTACAACAGTGTTCGATACCTCCGGGCCCAGATTGATCTCCAGGCACCGATAGCGTGCGCCCCATGAGCCAGCCCGATGCGCCGATCCGGGTCATCATCGCCAAACCGGGGTTGGATGGTCACGATCGCGGGGCCAAAGTGGTGGCGCGCGCGCTTCGCGACGCGGGCATCGAGGTTATTTATACCGGGCTACATCAGACTCCCGCGCAAATTGTCGAAGCTGCAATTCAAGAAGACGCTGACGCCGTGGGGCTCTCGATTCTGTCCGGAGCGCACATGACGTTGTTTGCGAAAGTGGCAGAGCTCTTCACCGCACGTGGTATCGACGACATCGTTATTTTTGGCGGCGGAATCATCCCGGAAGCAGATGTTCCCGAGTTGCACGCCCTCGGCGTCGCCATGGTCTTTACGCCCGGAACGCCCCTGCAAGACATCGTCGATTGGGTCCGTACCTCGGTGGGATCCCGCAGCACCCGCTGACGGCGACTACTCGTTGCGTCGTTAGGCTTCCGAGTCCTCGAATCGACTCAACGACAGGCGCGCCCGTGGATTTGTACGAATACCAGGCCAAGGAGCTCTTTGCGGCTCATGGAGTTCCCACTCAGTCCGGCGAGGTCGTGCGTACCGCTGCTGATGCGCGAAGCGCCGCGGAGCGGATCGGCGGAATGGTCGTTGTCAAAGCTCAAGTGAAAACCGGCGGTCGGGGCAAAGCTGGCGGAGTCAAAATTGCGCATACTCCGGACGAAGCGGCCGACCGTGCGCAGGAAATTCTCGGGCTTGATATCAAGGGCCACATGGTTGGTCAGGTATTAATCACCGGTGCAGCCGACATCGCCGAGGAGTACTACGTCTCGTACTTGCTTGATCGCGCCAACCGCACATTCCTTGCGATGGCGTCCGTCGAAGGTGGCATGGAAATCGAGCAACTCGCCGTCGAACGGCCCGAGGCGTTGGCTCGAATTGCGATTGACGCACTCGATGGTGTTGATGCGGCGAAGGCCGCTGAGATTTCTGACGCTGCCGGGTTTGCACCAGACGTACGCGATCAGGTCATCGACGTCTTGCAGAGTCTCTGGAAGGTCTTCGTTGCCGAAGACACGACCCTCGTCGAGGTCAATCCGTTGGTGAAAACGCCAGCAGGACGGATTTTGGCGTTGGACGGCAAAGTGACGCTTGATGGGAACGCCGACTTCCGGCACCCCGAGCACGAGGCCTTGGTGGATGACTCCGCAACAGACCCACTCGAGTTGGCCGCCAAGGAAAAGAATCTCAACTACGTCAAACTCTCGGGTGCCGTGGGGATCATCGGCAACGGAGCAGGTCTGGTCATGAGCACGCTCGATGTCGTGGCGTACGCGGGCGAAGAGTTCGGTGGGGTCAAGCCCGCCAACTTCCTCGATATTGGCGGCGGGGCGAGCGCTCAGGTGATGGCGGATGGATTAGAAATCATCTTGTCCGATGCCGAAGTCAAGGCGGTGTTTGTCAACGTCTTTGGAGGCATCACCGCGTGTGACGCCGTGGCCAACGGAATTGTGCAAGCCCTTGAGTTACTCGCGCAGAAGGGCGAGGCCGTCGATAAACCGCTTGTCGTTCGACTCGATGGAAACAATGCGGATGAGGGGCGTCGCATCTTGCGCGATGCGAACAACCCACTCGTCGAACTAGTCGACACGATGGACGATGCTGCGCGTCGCGTGGCCCAACTTGCTGCCTTGGGGACCTGACGCAATGGCGATCTTCTTGACTGAAAACTCGCGGATCCTTGTCCAGGGGATCACGGGGTCCGAGGGCACCAAACACACCAACCGCATGCTTGCTTCAGGCACCAACATCGTCGCCGGTGTCACTCCCGGCAAGGGTGGTCAAAGCGTTGAGGCCGGAGGCCGTTCGATCCCGGTTTACGGCTCGGTTGGCGAAGCCGTCAAGGAAACCGGCGCTGACGTCGCAGTTGTTTTCGTGCCGCCGCGTTTCACCAAGGCGGCCATCCTCGAAACCGTGGATGCAGGTGTCCCACTGTGCGTAGTGATAACCGAGGGCGTCCCTGTTCACGACACGGCGACTGCCTTTCAGTACGCCCAGAACTCAAAAACCACTCGCATTGTTGGGCCGAACTGTCCAGGACTCATCAGTCCCGGCAAATCTAACGCGGGAATCATTCCCGGTGACATCACGAAAGCCGGACGGATCGGCCTGGTGAGCAAGTCCGGAACCTTGACCTACCAAATGATGTACGAATTGCGCGACATCGGGTTCTCGACGGCCGTCGGTATCGGTGGCGATCCCGTCATTGGCACCACGCACATCGACTGTCTTGAAGCATTCGAGTCGGATCCCGAGACTGACGCCATCGTCATGATCGGTGAAATCGGCGGCGATGCCGAAGAGCGTGCTGCCGCGTTCATCAAAGACCATGTCTCAAAGCCCGTCGTCGGCTACGTAGCGGGCTTCACCGCCCCGGAAGGTAAGACGATGGGACACGCGGGAGCGATCGTTTCTGGGTCATCCGGCACCGCGGCGGCGAAGCAAGAAGCGTTAGAGGCCGTCGGCGTGCGGGTGGGGAAGACGCCGAGCGAGACGGCACGTTTGATGCGCGAGATCATGGCGTCGCGCTAATCAGCCTCGCGGTTCAGCCTCACGGTCAAGCCTCGCGGTTCAGCGCAGCGACCTTCAAGCGTTTCACTACCGGTCTCGACCTTCACCGGATGACACCATCGGCGAGTGGGTCAACCGGCGTTTGATGAGAGCGCATTCGAGAATAATCCTCTTGCTCAGTCGCCCCGCATTGACCCGGATCTCGTTGACCCGGATCTCGTTGACCCGTCCCTCGTAGACACAGCTCCCATCCCGATTGTGCGGATCGAACCACGACCCTCCGTGCCGACGCGACCTCCGGCCAGGCCTGCGCGTCAGCGATCGATTGCCTCCGCGACGTCGACGACGAGTCGCGTTCGTTCATCGAGCGCGACTTCGGTTTCAGCGTCGGTTTCAGCGTCGAGGTCAACGCCGAGATTGTCGTGGTCAGTGGCAGCGGTC
>JBBRLC010000163.1:0-4520 GCA_038231595.1 Candidatus Nanopelagicales bacterium
CAAGCCGCAAAGCGGTGACGTCAACGTCTGGTCGCGGCGTCGGTCTCGATGTCGTTCGTACGCAAGTGGAATCCCTTGGTGGAATTGTCGAAGTCGATAGTGAGTTGGGGCGCGGTACGCGCTTCACGCTGACCGTCCCCGTCACTCTTGGTGTGATGCGATGCCTCCTCGTGCGCTGCGGCGCGGAACGGTACGCAATTCCGTTGAACGGCATCGTCGAAACGATTGGCATCGACGACGCCGTCATCCATGAAGTCGCAGGTACTCGAGTGCTTATGCGCGAAGACCAATCGGTGCCTGTCGCCCAACTTTCCGCCACTCTCGGTGTGGTCGGTTCAGTTGTTCCCCGGGTCCTGATTGTGTCGCGGTTCGGACGAGAGGGTCAGTTGGCCTGGGCAGTTGACTCCGTTGACAGTGAGAACGAAGTCGTCGTGAAGGACCTTGGAGGATTCCTCGGTCGAGTTTCCGGGACGGCGGGAGCCACGATCGATAGTGACGGCTCGATCGTTCTGCTCATCGATCTGCGTGACCTCATCGGGTCAAGCACACCCCCTCGTGGCGCCAGCGAAACTTCCACTCGGGGATCTCGAGTTGGTCTCAACGCCGAGCGCGCTGGCCCCCAAGATGTTGATTCCGAGTTGGGAGGTTCGCCCGCGACCATGGAGCGGACCACCTCGATGCGACCCCGCGTACTCGTCGTGGAGGACTCCGTCGGCGTTCGCGAACTCCAGCGATCCATCCTCGAAGGTGCTGGCTACGACGTCACCACCGCAATTGATGGAACCGACGGAGCGGCCCGGTTGCAGCAGGAACCCGTCGACCTAGTCCTCTCCGACGTCGAAATGCCAGGAATGGACGGGTTCACGCTGACTCGCACGTTGCGAGCAACTCGGGGTTGGGAGAACGTCCCGGTCGTGATCATGACCTCGCGTGGCGATGACGTCGACAAGCGAGCCGGAATGGATGCCGGCGCAGACGCCTATCTGTTGAAGAGCGAATTCGACCAACACGCACTCATCGACACGGTGCGTCGCCTGGTGGGACGGTGATGACAGTGGTGGACTGCAGACACGCGCTGTACGGGGGCGCACGTCGCACGCTCCAGGAGGAATCATGACCACGGTCGTCGTCGCCGATGACAGTCCGACTCTGCGACGGATTGTCGCTGGCGTTCTCGAAGGTGCCGGTCTCGACGTGGTGTTGGCCGAGGATGGTGTGCAGGCGATTCAGGCGGTGTTTCGGACCATGCCCGATGTCGTCGTATTCGACGTCCAGATGCCGCGCCTGTCCGGTTATGTTGCTGCGCGAGTCCTCAAAGATGACTGGCAAACGGCCGACATTCCGGTTCTGTTCCTCTCCTCGCTGAGTGCAGCAAGTGACCGGTACTGGGGTGCCCGTGCGGGTGCTCAGCGATTCTTGACCAAGGATTTCGAAGCACCCGAACTCGTCGAGGCCGTCCAGCAGGTCTTGGTGGATGCCGAGCGAGCCCGAGGGGGCCGGCCCGCCTTGAAGCCCGACGCTGTTGATCTGTCTGACGACGATGTGCTGGCCCGAGTCACGGACCTGTTGGATCGCAAACTATTCGAATTGTCCGTAACGTCCGATGTCACGGCAATTGCCGCAGACGTACTCGGGTTCGAGGAGACGGTAGCTGCCCTGTTGCAGACCCTTGTCGACGTGGTCGATTGCGATTTGGTGGGCTTGCTTCTTCTGGACGAACGCGCGACGTACGTGTCAGTCGCGCACGAATGTTCACAGCAGCAATACCGCGAATTTCTCATCTCGGTGGCCACGGCTTCGGGCCAGGCAACCGGGACGGAAACCGCCGTGTCGGAGCTTGGACCCCGCCTCGCGGACCCCCACGGCCATCTCGGCGCGGATGATGACACGGGCATGGCCACGTTCTTGTCCATGCCGCTAAAGGCGGGGGGACGTCTGCTCGGGCTTTTGGCCTTGTCGAGTAGTTCCGCGAACGCATTTGGTGAGTCCGCGCTGACGACCCTGCGACTCGTGGCATCTCCAGCCGCGATTGTGGTCGACCATGCCCGACTGACCCGAGTCCCAAGTCCCTAGCGCCGTCTCTAGTTCCTCAATCCGCGGCTCGCCGCGAAACCCGGCGCGCCCGGAATTGGCATTCGTGGCTTGAGCGCTCGGGCGATTACGATGGGGACAGAATTTGTCGTACGCCTCGGGGCCGGGATCGCCCTGAGGTGCCCTCATGCCCGGAAGGCATCGTGTCCCCAGACGACCCCACGGCTTCAGCCGACTTGTCTTCACCGCGCCAGTCGGGAACGGATCAGAGCACGCAGGACGCGACCTCGACCAGGCCTATCGATTCCGCGGCGGTTCGCGAACTGGCGCCAACGCACCCGTCGCCTCATCACGTTCCGCGGGCCGGGCTCATTGCTGGCGCTGTTGCGGCCAGCGCACTCGTCTTGTACCTCATCGCCGTGATCGCCTCCGGTGGCGGCGTCAAAGCTGGTACGCACATCTTGGGCATAGACATCGGCGGACTCTCGCACGATGAAGCAACGGTCAAACTTGACGATGAGTTGTCCGCTCGTGCGAGCGCTCCCCTCGACGTGATGGTCGGCAAGCGGAAGTTCGCCGTAGACCCATCCGTGGCGGGCGTCTCGTTGGACTCGTCAGCGACTGTCGATTCTGTCGGCGGACGAACCTGGAATCCCTGGGACCTCGTGCAACGCGCCTTCGGGTCAGAGGACGTCGCCCCCGTTGTCGTTGTCAACGAGGGTCAGTTGGCCGCCTCGATCGCCAAGATTGCGGCAACCGTGGATCGAAAAGCAATCGAACCCGGCATTGTCTTGCAAGCAGGAAACCCGACCTTACGAATCGGTAAGAAGGGATTTCAAGTCGACCAAGCCGCCGCGGTGGGAGTCGTCTCTTCGGCGTACCTCGTCACAACCAAGCCTTTGGTGCTCCCGACGCGGGTGACCGAACCAGCGGTGAGTGACGAACAAGCCCAGGCGGCGCTCACGAGCATCGCGAAGCCAGCGGTGGCGTCGCCGGTGGCAGTCGTTGTCACAGGAGACAAAACTGGAGTTCGAGCATCGATCCCACCGACCACGATTGCCGCGGCGCTGAGTTTCTCAGTTCTCGGGGGTGCGATCGCGCCCAAACTCGATGGCGTGATTCTCAAGTCGGCCATCGCCAAAGACGTTGCAGCGCTCGAACAACCGGGGCACGATGCGCACTTCAAAATCGTCGGTGGAAAGCCGGTGGTCGTCCCCTCCCGAGTCGGCAATGGTGTAGCCCCGGACGCACTTGCTGCTGCCGTGCTTTCGCAACTCAGCAAGGTGACGAATCGAATTGCTACCGTCGCATTGAGCAAGCTTTCGCCCGCATTGACCACCGAACAAGCGCGGGCGTTGGGAATCACCGAGAAGTTGAGTTCGTTCACCCAAAACTTTCCCTATGCCCCCTATCGAGTTCAGAACATCGGTCAGGCAGCGAAGTACATGAATGGCACGCTGCTCACCCCCGGCGACACATACTCGATGAACAACACCATCAAGGAACGCACCGTCGCCAACGGATACACCGTGGGAATTCGCATCGGCGCCGATGGCCATTTCGTCGAAGATCTTGGCGGTGGTGTGTCGACGATCACCACGGCAACATGGACCGCTGCCTTCTACGCAGGGCTTGAACGAATTGAGCAACGGGCGCACTCGATCTACATCAGTCGGTACCGACCCGGCCTTGAAGCGACCGTGGCGTGGGGATCGCTTGATCTTCGATTCAGAGACGACACCGGTCACGGCGTTCTCATTCGCACGATCATGCGTAACACGTCAATCACCGTCACCATCTATGGAACCAAGAAGTACAGCGATATCAAGGCCGTCAGCGGTCCGCGGTACGACGTTCGCCCGCCGAAAAGGCTGTATGACCCATTACCGACCTGTGTTCATCAGTCGCCAGAGGATGGTTTTAGCATCGACGTGTATCGCGTCTTCTACCAAAACGGAGTCGAGGTTCGGCGCGAAAAGTTGACCTCGAGCTACCGACCCAGCGACGAAGTGATCTGCAAGCCGGACCCCGCCAAGGCGACACCTTCCCCTTCTGGGTCGGGTCTGTCGACGTCGCCGAAACCGACCCTCTCGCCGACTAACTAGTTCAAGCGGCGCTCAGACCACGTGCGCATGTGATCAGGCAGAAGTACGGCTGGCTCAACCGGCTTTGCGCGACCAGTACTCGTAAACGTGATGAAAGCTAAAACCCAATCGGGCATACAGGGCGCAAGCGTCGGCGTTTGAATCGAGAACTTGTAAGTACATTCGATCGCAGCCTCGAGTCTGGGCCCACGAGGCCAACTCCGCGACGATTCGGGTTGCGACGCCTTTTCGCCTTGCCGGGGGGACAGTTTCAACATTGGTAATTCCCGCCCACCGCGACCCGCCGACTTGAGTTGGCGAAGTCGATACTCGGCCGATGCCCAGCAACTCCCCTGTGTGGGCATTGCGTGCCGAAACGAACACTGAATCAGCGGGCCTAGTCAG
>JBBRLC010000164.1:0-4509 GCA_038231595.1 Candidatus Nanopelagicales bacterium
AATCTGTGCCGACCCGCGGCGCGACCTCACCGTGATTTGCGTCGTGGAGGAACCCAAGGATGTCCTCGCGGTGGAGCGAACGCGCGAATTCCGAGGCCGGTATCACGTGCTGGGCGGTGCCATCTCTCCGATTGACGGCATCGGTCCAGATGACCTGCGGATTCGTGAACTCATGACCCGGCTGGCCGACGGAACCGTGACGGAATTGATCTTGGCCACCGATCCCAACCTCGAAGGTGAAGCAACGGCGAGCTATCTCGCGCGCCTGATCGCCCCGATGGGCCTGGCCGTGACACGGTTGGCTAGTGGTCTGCCCGTCGGGGGCGACCTGGAGTACGCCGACGAAGTGACCCTTGGTCGAGCGTTTGAGGGGAGGCGACGACTCGATGGCTGAAGAACGTGCGTCAGACACCGATGCGGTGATCATCGTTCCCGCGATCCTCGACCCCGCGGAGCTCCCGGCCCCGACACCCGGCGAGGTATTGGCCTCCGGAGCCGCCGCAACCGTCGCAGACCCCGACCTGCTTCAACTCGCCGCCGACGTCGCCGATGCGGCTCGCGATTTCATCGGCTTGGTTGAATCCATCGCCGAAGGCGAACACCCTGACGAGGCGATATCGCTGCTATTGCTGGAGATTTCGGCTCTGGTCGCGGAGGGATGTCGGCTCGGGGCCATCGTTGACATCGTTCCCGAAGGCCGGTTCGAACCCGATGCTGGCCCAGAACCCGATGTTGACGACGTACGTGATGCGCTTCGCCTAGCCATCGGTCCGGTCGACGAATACATCGACGTGGTGGACCCGTACGCCGAACCGGAAATGGCCTGGGGCTCACTCGCCGACGACGTCGCGCAAATCACCAGTGACCTTGTCCACGGCCTCATCCACTTCCAAGAAGAACGCGTTGTCGAGGCGCTCTGGTGGTGGCAATTTTCCTTCCTCACCAGCTGGGGACCCGCCGCGGTCGCATCCTTACGAGCCATCACAGCGGTCGTTTCACACGTGCGAACTGGTGAATTTGAGGACGACGACGAAGAAGTTCTCGACCTTCGACCGTAAATCTCACTATTCGGACGCAGCGGCCGAACGAATCTCCCGCCTCTAAACTGGTTGGAAATCTCCCCACGACCCGTAGGTTGATGGGTCGAAACCGTCCGGGCGCGAAGGAACGAGGAACACCCGTGGGTCTGGTGGTCCAGAAGTACGGTGGCTCGTCGGTTGCCGATGCGCAGAGCGTCAAACGCGTCGCTCGTCGCATCGTGGAAACCAAGAAGGCAGGCAACGACGTCGTCGTCATCGTGTCTGCGATGGGCGACACGACCGACGAACTCATCGATCTCGCCGAGCAAGTTTCTCCGCAGCCGGCTGCGCGCGAACTCGACATGCTCCTGACTGCCGGTGAGCGCATATCCATGGCCGTCCTCGCGATGGCGATTCACGACCTGGGAGTCGAAGCGCGTTCCTACACCGGCTCGCAAGCTGGGTTGATCACGGACTCTGCGCATGGACGAGCACGAATCATTGACGTCACGCCGGGTCGCATCCGTTCCGCACTCGACGATGGCGCGATCCCTATTGTCGCGGGCTTTCAGGGAGTGTCTCAAGACACCAAGGACATCACCACCCTCGGACGCGGCGGCTCGGATACCACCGCCGTTGCACTCGCCGCCGCCCTCGCTGCGGATGTGTGTGAGATTTACACCGATGTGGACGGAGTGTTTACCGCTGACCCTCGGATCGTTCCCATGGCCCGACCCATCCCGCGAATCACTTACGAAGAGATGCTCGAACTGGCCGCGAGTGGCGCGAAGGTCCTACACCTTCGTTGCGTGGAGTACGCGCGACGCTTCAACCTTCCCATCCACGTACGGTCTTCATTTTCCGACCGGTCGGGCACATTGGTTACATCCGGCACGAACCGAGAAGGTGACAACGTGGAACAGCCAATTATCTCCGGGGTGGCACACGACGCCGGTGACACAAAAGTCACTGTCGTCGGCGTACCCGACAAGCCCGGTGAGGCCGCCGCGATCTTCCGCGCACTTGCCGATGCCGAGGTTAATATCGACATGATCGTCCAGAACATTTCGGCGGCCGCGACAGGCCGTACCGATGTGACTTTTACCTGTCCCAAGGGCGATGGCCAGCGTGCTCTGGCGTGTCTAACTAAGGTGCGCGATTCGATCGGATTTGAGAACCTGCTCTACGACGAGGACATCGCCAAGGTGTCGTTGATTGGAGCTGGAATGCGTTCTCATCCGGGCGTTTCAGCCACCTTCTTCACCGCGCTTGCGGACTCAGAAGTCAACGTAGAAATGATTTCCACCTCGGAGATTCGAATCTCTGTGGTCACTCGTGAAGCCGATGCCCCCGTCGCAGTTCGAGCCCTGCACTCAGCGTTTGGCCTCGATGGCGATGGCGAAGCGGTTGTCTACGCCGGGACCGGTCGCTGAATCCTCCACGCCGGACCCGTGAGTTGTCGAAAGGAGAGTCGATGAAGCGCAAGGTCACCGTCGCCGTGGTTGGCGCTACCGGTCAGGTTGGCGCTGTGATGCGCCGCCTGCTCGACGAGCGCGATTTCCCGATCGAGACGGTGCGATTCCTGGCATCCGTTCGATCTGCGGGTACGACGCTTCCCTGGCGTGGAACGAACGTGAGTGTCGAAGACGCCTCCACCGCCGACCTCACCGGAATCGACATTGCTTTGTTTTCTGCTGGCGGTGCGACGTCGAAGGCGCTTGCGGCGAAGTACGCCGACGCGGGTGCGATCGTGATCGACAACAGTTCTGCGTGGAGGATGGATCCGGACGTACCGCTGGTCGTCAGCGAGGTGAACCCCGAGGCGCTGGCGCAAGTCACTAAGGGGATCATCGCCAATCCGAATTGCACGACGATGGCGGCCATGCCCGTGCTTCGACCGCTGCACCAGGAGGCTGGCCTGCGACGACTTGTGGTGAGCAGTTACCAAGCCGTGTCGGGCAGCGGTCTGAACGGCGTCGAAGAACTCGAGTCGCAGGTACGCGCCGCCGCCGATCAGGACATCGCCGCACTCGTGCACGACGGCGGCGCGCTCGATCTCCCCGAACCCAAGCAATACGTGCGCCACATCGCCTTTGATGTGATCCCGCTTGCGGGCTCAATCGTTGACGATGGCTCATTCGAAACTGACGAAGAGCAAAAACTGCGCAACGAGAGCCGCAAGATTCTCGGAATTCCCGATTTGCTAGTGAGCGGCACCTGCGTTCGAGTGCCGGTCTTCACCGGCCACTCGTTGTCGATCAACGCTGAGTTTGAGCGCCCGATCTCGGTGGCTCGCGCAACTGAGTTGCTCCAAGGCGCCCCCGGGGTCGAGATTGCTGAGGTTCCGACTCCGCTTCAGGCCGCCGGTGCCGATCCATCGTTTGTCGGACGGATCCGCCAGGACAGTGGCGTACCGGATGGAAGGGGTCTCGCGTTGTTCGTGAGCAACGACAACTTGCGCAAGGGTGCGGCGCTGAACGCCGTACAAATCGCGGAGCTGGTTGCCGCCAAACTCACTACCTAACCCCCCGTTTTTCCGGATGAATGTCACATTGGTCCCACTAGATGGGACTAAGCGCACATTCATCGCGCGAAAGATGTCGAGAATGGGTGAGTTTGTTCGACGTACGGCTGAGAGTGGGATCGACTCACTCGATACCAGCTGGAGGACTCCATGCGTTACCTGCTCCTGATTGCGTCCAACCCCGAGGCCAACGGCGCGCTGACCGAGGCACAGCACAGCGAGATGTACGCCGAGTACACCGAATTCACCAACAAGCTCGTGGCATCTGGTGAGATGGTCGATGGCGCACCTCTCGCCGGAATTGAAGCCGCTACCACTGTGCGAGTCCGCGACGGCAAGCGCACCTCGACTGATGGGCCGTTCGCCGAGACGAAGGAAGTCTTGGCGGGTTACTACCTCGTCGAGGTCCCCGATCTCGACCGCGCCATCGAGCTCGCTGCAATGATCCCTGATGCACGTACCGGCGGCGTCGAAGTTCGCCCCGTCGTCCCCATGTAGTTACGAAGTGGCCGACGTCAGTGCATCAGTCGATGTAGCACTCGCCGAGGCGGTGTTTCGACAAGAGTCGAGCACCGTGCTCGGCGCACTGATGCGCCAATACGGGGATTTGGATCTGGCCGAGGACGGCTATCAAGAAGCGTGCCTCGACGCGTGGCAGGCGTGGCCGCGATCGGGTCTGCCCGACAACCCGGGCGCGTGGTTGCTGACTGTTGCCCGCCGACGTGTGGTCGATCGGGTACGCCGAGAAGGTCGACGCGCAGAGCGGGAACGCGCTGCACCGATCAGCATGGAACCAGTCGAGGTGGCGCCTCCTCGAGACGACTTTCTCGACGACCAACTTCTGTTGCTCTTCATGTGTTGCCATCCGGCGCTCTCGGAGGAATCGCGAATTGCGCTAACCCTACGAAGCGTTGCGGGTTTGACGACAGCCGAGATAGCGCGGGGTTTCCTCGTACCCGAACCGAC
>JBBRLC010000165.1:0-4497 GCA_038231595.1 Candidatus Nanopelagicales bacterium
CCAGGACTCGAACCTAGACTAACTGAACCAGAATCAGTTGGGCTGCCAATTACCCCATACCCCATGGGAAAGCACTCGTAAAAACGCTTCGACGGGCGAGTGTAGCAACCGGCAAGGGGCCGCCCCAACAAGCCGCGCGCCGTCAATTTTCGATCGATCCGATAGCTACCGCGATCCGGCGCAGCGTTCGTTCAGGACCAACCAACTCGCACGATTCGAACAACGGCGGCGACACGCGGCGGCCAGTAACTGCAACGCGTACGGGCCCGAACGCGAGTTTGGGCTTGAGCCCGAGCCCCTCCACTAATGCGGAGCGCAACGCGGTCTCGATCGTTGCGGTGGTCCAGTCGGTCAACGGGGTCAACGCGGCCAGCGCGCTCTCAAGAACCGGTTTCGCGGTCGGTGTCAACACGGTCTTCGCGTCGTTAGCGTCGAGGCTGAAGTCAGATTCGTCGATCAACAAGAACCGCATCATGTCGACGGCTTGACTCAAAATCTCGACTCTCGCTTGGATCAGTGGGACCGCTAAGTCGATAGTCGCGAGCTGCTCGACGCTCGGAGCAGCCGGCAACAGTCCGCCGGCCTGGAGGAACGGCACAAGACGCGACGCGAAATCCGTCGGGGTGATCGCGCGGACCCAATCAGCATTGATCGCTGTGCACTTCTTCAAATCAAAACGCGCAGGATTGGGATTGACCCGGCTCACGTCGAACGCCGCCGCCATCTGCATCAACGAAAAGAACTCCACGTCGTCGCCAAGCGACCAGCCCAATAGGGCGAGGTAGTTGATCAGACCTTCGGGGAGGAAGCCCTGCTCGCGGTACATGTTCAAACTCGATTGGGGATCGCGTTTCGACAACTTCCGGTTGCCCTCACCCATCACGTACGGCAGGTGGCCGAATCTCGGCGTCGAGCCAGGTCCAACACCGATCTGTGCCAAGGCTTCATACATCGCCAGCTGTCGCGGCGTACTTGCGAGGAGGTCTTCTCCGCGCAGCACGTGGGTGATCCCCATCAACGCATCGTCGACGGGGTTCACCAAGGTGTAAAGCGGGTCGCCGTTTCCGCGCGTGATGACGTAGTCAGGCACGTGCTCCGGCGCGAAGGACACCTCGCCGCGCACCAGGTCGTCCCACATCCAGGTGCGATTTGGCATCCGCATCCGGAGTACGGGGTTACGACCCTCGGCGCGTAAACGCGACTTGTCCTCATCGGTCAAGTCGCGATCGGCATTGTCGTAACCCAGTTTCGGATCCTCGCCGCGGGCGACGCGTCGCGCTTCGGTTTCCTCGGGCGTCGAAAACGATTCATACGCCAATCCGGCAGCCAGCAATTTCGCGGCGACATCGCGGTAGAGGTCAAATCGCTCCGACTGACGGTAAGGGCCGTGCGGTCCCCCAACTTCTGGTCCCTCATCCCAGTCGAGGCCCAACCAGCGCATGGCGTTCAACAGATCGTGGTAGGACTCTTCGCTGTCGCGTGCGGCGTCAGTGTCTTCGATGCGGAAGACAAAGGTGCCGCCGTTGTGTCGGGCGTACGCCCAGTTGAATAGCGCGGTCCGAATCATGCCGACGTGCGGATTGCCCGTTGGAGAAGGACAAAACCGGACGCGTACGTCCGAGGAACCAACCGGGGGAAGTTCAGGCACGGGTCATCACTCGATTCGACAGCGTGCCAATCCCTTCGATCGACACCGCCACAGTGTCACCGTCTTGCAGCGGCCCTACGCCCGCCGGGGTCCCGGTGAGGATCACATCGCCGGGCAGCAACGTCATAGCCGCACTCGCATAGGCGATCACGTCTCCAATGGAGTGGACGAGTTCCGACGTACGCCCGTGCTGCTTCACATCCCCGTTAACGACGGTCTCAAGCCCCAGATCGGTCGCGTCGAGATCGGTCTCAATCCACGGGCCAAGCGGGCAAAACGTGTCGAATCCTTTCGCGCGCGACCATTGACCGTCGCTACGTTGCAAGTCGCGAGCGGTGATGTCGTTTCCGATCGTGAATCCGAAGATCACCTCACCCGCTCGTGCAGGATCGACATCGCGACAAAAAGATCCGATTACCACGGCGAGTTCGCCTTCGAAGTCGACGTGTTCCGACTGGCGTGGCAGCGCGATGGCATCGTTGGGCCCGATCACCGATGTCGATGGTTTGAGGAAGACCATTGGCTCCTTGCTCACTGTGCCGCCCATTTCTTTGGCGTGATCGGCGTAGTTGCGTGCTACTGCGATGATCTTGCTCGGCAACATGGGGGCCAGGAGGCGTACGTCATCGACCCGATGCCGTACGCCGGAAAACTGCACCTCACTGAAGGGGTGGCCCTTCAGGAGGGCGATCACGTCTCCGTCATCGGTGCTTTCGATGACGCCAAAGTCGACGGTGTCATCCACGGCGCAGCGGGCGATTCTCACAACGGCAAACCCTATCGACCTGGCTCCGCTCCGGAACGCAGCAGTCCGTATGCAACGGCGTCCTCAAGTGCATTCCAGGACGCGGCGATGACGTTTTCGTGGACGCCCACGGTGTCCCAGCGGTCGTGGCCATTGCTCGTCTCCACCAACGTGCGAGTGACCGCGCCGGTTCCCTTGACCCCGTCGAGGATGCGGACCTTGTAGTCGACCAAATCCAGTTGTTCTAGTGCGGGATAAATCTGCACCAACGCGCCGCGCAGGGCGTTGTCCAATGCGTTGACCGGACCGTTGCCTTCGCCCGTCGAGATGATTCGTTGGCCCGCTGCGTGAACTTTGACGGTGGCTTCGCTGAAGACTCCACCGAGCGCGTCTTGCTCGACGATCGTGCGCCAGGACTCGACGGTAAAGAAGCGACGACGTTCACCAGCCATTTCATCGAGCAGCAGCAATTCAAACGATGCATCAGCAGCCTCAAAAGACCAGCCACGCGATTCGAGATCCTTAACACGTTCGACCACACGGGTCAGCACCTCCGGCTCGGTCGCAAGGTCGTAGCCAAGTTCGCGGCCCTTCAATTCCACCGATGCGCGCCCGGCCATTTCGGTGACAAGGATGCGCATGTCGTTGCCAACGACGGTCGGGTCAACGTGGTGGTAAAGATCTGCGTTGATTCGCAACGCACTGACATGCAATCCCGCTTTGTGCGCAAACGCGGAGACTCCCACATACGGCTGATGAGTGTCCGGCGGCAGGTTCGCGATCTCCGCCAACGCATGCGATACCCGAACCATGTCTTGCAGCCGGCCCTCGGGCATGACACGCATACCTAACTTGGTTTCGAGGTTGCCTACGACGGCGAACAAGTCGGCGTTACCCGTGCGTTCGCCATACCCATTCGCGGTGCATTGCACGTGGGTTGCTCCCACCTCGACCGCGGCAACTGAATTGGCCACCGCGCAGCCGGTGTCATCCTGGCAATGGATGCCTAGGCGTACGTCGACGCGTTGACGTACCTCGGTCAAGACTCTCGCGATCCCGCTCGGAAGCATCCCGCCGTTGGTATCGCAAAGAACCCCAACATCAGCGCCCGCCTCGGCTACTACCCGCAAAAGTTCAACGCCGTAGTCGGGATCGGTGGCGTAGCCGTCGAAGAAGTGTTCAAGGTCGACAAAGACCCGGCGGCCCTTGCCGACGAGGTACGTCACGGTGTCGCGAACCATGTTGAGATTTTCTTCCAGCGTTGTCCGCAGCGCCTCGCGTACGTGGCGTACATCGGACTTCGCGACGAGTGTGATGACCTGCGCACCACTGTCGAGCAGCGCTTGTACCTGCCTATCGTCGTCCACGCGAGTGTTCGCTCGACGAGTCGCACCAAAGGCGACCAGTTGGGCGTTGTCGAGTACGAGTTCGGTTGCAGCGCGGGCGAAGAATTCGGTATCCGAAGGAAGAGCCCCGGGCCACCCGCCCTCGATGAAAGCAACGCCGAATTGGTCGAGCAACCGCGCGACGGCCAACTTGTCGTTGACCGAGTACGAGATCCCCTCGCGTTGGGCGCCGTCGCGCAGAGTTGTGTCGTAGACGTGGAACGAATCGTCAGGACGAACTGGCGTCATGTGCGGACTCACCTCATGCGTGGGATGGATGTTGGAGATTGTGGTGAACATTTTGTCCAGTCGGGCAATGAAAAAGCCCCTCGCAAATGCGAGAGGCTGCGCGTCGACGAAGGTCGGCGCGCACTACGTAATGCTCACCACAATTCTCACCATGGCGCTCATGCTGGTGGCGGTGAAGGGGCTTTGCATAACACCAGGGTCGCACACTTGCCACCCGATCGGCATCTTTAAGCGTCGACGAGGGTGTGCAGCCAGCCGTGTTCGTCTGGCGCGCGTCCCGTTTGGATGTTCAGCAGTGCGTTTCGAAGCGCGGTTGTGACCGGCCCGGTCTGACCGTCCCCAACCGTCCAGGACGCGTCGCTGGACTTGACCCAGCCCACAGGCGTGATGACCGCTGCAGTTCCGCAGGCGAACACCTCGGTGATCTCTCCCGAGGCGTTTCCTGCTCGCCAATCGGCGATGTTGATGCG
>JBBRLC010000166.1:0-4458 GCA_038231595.1 Candidatus Nanopelagicales bacterium
ACCCCGGGCCAAGATTCGCGCTGGTCGCCGGTACGCGGACCCGCGCAATTCCGTCGACGAACGCCGAGGTCATGCCAACCCGAGGGCCGCGGCGGCGGCGTGCGCGTCGACCGCCACTGGAGTTGGGTCAGGAATGTCTTGCAACGCGACTGCGGTGTCCTTCAATCCGTTGCCCGTGACAGTTACCACGATCCGCTGACCTCGATCGACGCGACCTTGCGACGCCGCCTGCAACAGTCCGGCAACGCCCGCCGCCGACGCGGGTTCGACGAACGTCGCTTCTTCTGCGGCCAAGAAGCGGTACGCCTCAAGAATCTGGGCGTCGCTCACCATCTCGATGACTCCGTGCGAGTCGTCGCGCGCCGAGGTCGCACCTGACCACGAAGCTGGGTTCCCGATGCGGATCGCGGTCGCGATCGTCTCGGGCTCCGGGACAATCTTGTTTCGGACAATGGGTGCGGCGCCTTCGGCCTGAAATCCCCACATCCGTGGGCGTTTCGAGGCGACGCCATCGTCTGCGTACTCCGAATACCCTTTCCAGTACGCCGTGATATTTCCCGCATTCCCAACCGGTAGGACGTGGATATCGGGGGCATCTCCGAGGACGTCGACAATCTCGAAACTTGCCGTCTTTTGACCTTCGATACGAACCGGATTCACCGAGTTCACCAAGGCAACGGGGTAGTTAGCGGACAAGTCACGCGCAAGCGTCAAGCAGTCATCGAAGTTGCCGTCGACTTGTAGCAACGTGGCGCCATGCACAATCGCCTGTGCCAGTTTGCCCATGGCAATCTTGCCGCTGGGAAGTACGACCAGACACTTCATGCCAGCCTTTGCGGCATACGCCGCGGCCGAAGCGCTCGTGTTTCCCGTCGACGCGCAGATGACAGCCTTCGCCCCCTTGCTCGCGGCATCCGAGATCGCCATCGTCATGCCGCGATCCTTGAACGAGCCGGTCGGATTCGCGCCCTCGACCTTGAGGTAAACCTCGCAGCCCAACCGATCGGACAATTGGTGAGCCGCAATCAGCGGTGTACCGCCCTCGCCTAACGTCACGACCGGAGTCGCAGCCGTCACCGGCAATCGATCGCGGTACTCCTCGATTACGCCTCGCCATAGTTTTGCCATCAGGCGCCGGCCTCCCCTTCGACTCGCATGACCCCGACAACAGCCCCTACGGCGTCGAGCCCACGCAGAGTGTCGATTGTTTTGGACAACGCAGCGTCGGTGGCAGTGTGAGTACGCAGCACCAAACCCGCATCGTCGCCATGCCCGTCTTGCCGCACGTTCTGAATCGAAACGCCGTTGTCCGCGAACGCTGAGGCGATCGTGGCGAGTACGCCCGGCTTGTCTGCGACATCGAGGTTGACGTAGTAGCGCGTGATCGCCTCGCCGATTCCCCGCACTTCGAGATCGGCGTACGTCGACTCACCCGGTCCGCGCGATCCCGCCAACTTGTTGCGTGCGACCGCGACCAGGTCGCCCACTACCGCCGACGCCGTGGGGGCGCCACCGGCACCGCGTCCGTAGAACATGACTTGGCCAGCGGCATCGGCTTCAACGAAGACGGCGTTGAAAGCGTCGCGCACGCTCGCGAGCGGGTGCGTGCGCGGAACCATCGTGGGGTGCACTCGAACCGTGACACCGCGTTCGTCCGGACTCAGTTCCGCGACCGCAAGCAGTTTGATGACGAAGCCCATGTCGCGGGCCGCCTCGACATCGCTGAGTGTCACGGATGAAATGCCCTCGCAATGCACATCATCGATCGTGACTCGGGTGTGGAAGGCGAGCCCGGCGAGGATCGCAGCTTTCGCGGCCGCATCATGGCCTTCCACATCTGCGGTGGGATCAGCTTCGGCGTACCCCAACTCTTGGGCTTCGCGAAGTACGTCAGCGTAGTCTGCCCCTTGCTCATCCATCTTGGTCAAGATGAAGTTGGTGGTGCCGTTGACTATCCCTAACACGCGGCGCACGCGATCACCGGCGAGCGACTCACGAAGTGGTCGAAGCAAGGGAATGGCGCCGGCGACGGACGCTTCGTAGTAGAGGTCAACTCCATGCTTTTCGGAGGCGGCGTGCAGGGTTGCACCATCGGCGGCAAGCAGCGCCTTATTCGCGGTGATTACCGACGCGCCGTGCTCCATGGCAGTCAAGATCAGACTGCGCGCAGGTTCGATACCACCCATCACTTCGATGACGACGTCAAGATCGCCGCGAGACACCATCGCCTCGGCATCGGTGGTGACGATCGTGGGATTGATCCCGTCGCGCAGCTTGGTGGCATCGCGTACTGCGACGCTCACGAGTTCAATGCGAGTCCCCACTCTGGCAGCGAGGTCATCGGCTTGCTCACGGATGAGCCGGGCAACCTGGGTGCCCACGACTCCGCTGCCGAGCAACGCAACTCGAATGACGTCCCGCTCCACAACGACCTCTCCCACGCGTCTCCCCGACCAGCTTTCCAACGATGAATGTGCCCTCGGATGCGTTCGAGGCAGTTCAGCCGCCCCAAGCCTGTCAGACGTACCGACGTCGACCATCACACCCCGACGTCGAGGGCCAACAAATCTTCGACCGTCTCTCGCCGCAGCACCGGCGTCGCTTTGCCATCGCGGACTGCAATCACCGGCGGGCGTGGGATGTAGTTGTACGACGACGCCATAGCCCGGCAGTACGCCCCCGTCGCCGCGACTGCGATCAAATCACCCACGGATAAGTCATCGGGAAGCCATGCGTCGCGAACCACCACGTCGCCGGACTCGCAATGTCGCCCAACGATTCGCGTCAACATCGGGTGGGCGTCCCCCGGCCCCGCCGCCGGATCGACTCCACGTGAGGCCAATCGGGCGGTGTAGTCCGCGCCGTACAAAGCGGTGCGAATGTTGTCGCTCATACCACCGTCAACCGAGACGTACGTCCGCACGTGCCCGTTGCCGATCTCAATGCGCTTGATCGTGCCAATTTCGTAGATCGTGACCATCGATGGCCCAACGATTGCTCGGCCGGGTTCGACAGCGAGGCGCGGGACGGGCAAGCCGTACGCCGCACACTCTCGCACCACGATCGCGCGCAACGCCGATGCCATGTCAGCGGGATCGAGGGGGTCGTCGTCACTGACATAGGCGATGCCCATGCCGCCGCCGAGGTTGAGTTCGTCAACAACGACGTCGTGTTCATCGCGAATCGCGGCGGCAAGTTCGACCACTCGATGCGCTGCCACCTCGAAGCCAGCAGCATCAAAGATCTGCGAGCCGATGTGGGAGTGCAGGCCAACAAATTGGAGGCTCGGCAACTTCAGCACGCGACGAACCGCCTCGTGAGCGTCCCCCGTCGCGAGCGACAAACCAAACTTTTGATCCTCATGCGCGGTGGCAATGAATTCGTGGGTGTGGGCTTCGACGCCGACGGTGACTCGAACCAGAACCCGCGCGCGTACGTCAGCCTCGTCGGCCAGGTGGGCCAGTCGAACTATCTCCTCGAACGAGTCGACGACGAATGATCCGATCCCTGCAGCCAACGCCTCCCGCATTTCGTCGGTCAACTTATTGTTGCCATGGAATGCGATTCGTTCCGGCGGAAACCCTGCGCGCAGCGCGACAGCCAACTCTCCCCCGCTGCAGACATCGAGATTGAGACCCTCTTCGGCGATCCAGCGCGCTGTCGCGATCGAGAGGAACGACTTCCCCGCGAAATACACGTCGGCCGGCGAGGTCTCATCGCCGTAGGCCTCTTTGAATCCGCGCGCACGTTGGCGAAAGTCGTCCTCATCCAGCACGAAGAGCGGCGTGCCGAAGTCGCGAGCTAGATCGCGTACGTCGACACCGCCGATGACGATGGCTGCGCCGCCGCCGGCCTCGTGTGCGCCGCGATGGGCAGTGATCGGCCAAATGGCCTCGTCGAGGTGGTGCAATTCGGCGAGATCTAGGGGCACGGGCGGTGCCCCCGCCAACAATTGATTCTCGCCGTGACGTGGCCCAGCCGGATGCGCTCCCATGCGCGCAGGCTACCGAGGGCGTTGGATCAATCGCGCGTGAGTTCTTCGCCGCGGCGCAGGAACGCTAAGAGCGCATCGAGGTCGGTGTCGGCATTGACGGCGAGGACTGCACCAAAAGGGGCGTTCCAGAACTCTCCTTCGCGCTGGGTCCACGGGCCCACGTAGGCGTATGGCGTCGGGTGGAACGAGTCCCCACCGCTGAGCCCGTAGTTCACTTGGCCCCACTGGATTCCGAGATCAAAATGCTCAGGCCACAGAACTGGTGGTTCGTCGGGCCGGAATTCCTGCAACGCGTCTCGACCCAACTCGTACGCGTCGAGGAGGCGGCGTGCGCACGAGGGCTCCACGACAAGGGGTTCGTCGGGCCCGACGTCGGCGGTATCGGCGTACACCCCCTCAGGGGCGCCAGCCTGAAAACCGAATTGGCCCGCGATTGCGGCGATCGTGGTGCCGTCGAAGGTGAC
>JBBRLC010000167.1:0-4451 GCA_038231595.1 Candidatus Nanopelagicales bacterium
AAGAAAGCCCACTTCATTCCAACGCTTGCGCCCAGCGCCTCCCCACCAGCTTTTGGCACTGTGAGCCAACGAATCAAGAGCAAGAAGACGGCCAACACATCAAGAGCGAGGATGAGCAGGAACGGCGGAATCTTCACCGACTGCAATGTTTGCGGCGATACAAAACTCAGAGCGGCGATCACCCCGCCCGCCAGGGCGAGCAACACCGGGAACCATGCAGTGAAACCAAGATCCCACGCGCCGCTGCTGACGTTGAAATTCCCGCCGAACTGCGAGAGATCCCCGCCAAACGAGACTCCGTACCAGGCGAAGAAACTCAGGATGAAGACAAGTCCCCCGAGAACAACCACCCCAAGCGCGAGCGGCGGAGCATTCTTCAAATCGGTTGAACCTTGGTGGCTCATCGGGCTCTCCTTCTGACAGATCAATCGCTAGGACAGACGCGTCCTAGACATTGCCATCCTGGCCTAGCGAACTCACTGACGCGAGCAACTCGCCCAACTTGATCTAGACGACTCGACGCAAATAGGGCACGAGGGACATGATCCATGCGACCACCCACGAGCAGACAATTGTCGCCGTACACAGCGCGAGTAGGGCCGGTAGTCGAATACTTCCCTCCGCCATTTGCGGGGCGATCCACAGCGCCAAGAAATAGAGCACGGCGAGGTGAACGGCAAAGACCCCCAGGGTCAGTGCCCCGAGTTTCTCCGCAATGACGGCCGGTACGCCGCTGCCCAGCCAAGTCCCTGGCCGAGCGACCCACCACAAGAAGAGCCAGACGCCCGCCGTACTGCCCACGACAGTCCACGACCATGCGTTCGGCGGGGATATCACCCAGGTCCAACGCGGCGCTCCACCGAAGCGCTGCCACACCGTTAACGCCGAACCCACGACTGCGAGGAGCAATCCGAAGATGGCGGCTCGACGCGTCGGCGTGAACTCACCGAGAGCACCACCGAGCATGAAGACCCCGATGTACGGGATGCACAGCGTGACGATGTTTTGCGTGCCGGGATTCGCGTCCCCGCCGACGTAGGTGAGGAGGCCCAAAGTTGTGGTCCACGTGCAGGTCGCGGCAGCGACTCCAGCACCGACAGCCAAGCGGGCCGTTGGCGACAAGTCGCGCACCGCGGCCCACAGGAATGGGGCCAAAATGTAGAGACCGACAAGAATCCAGAAAAAGTACAGCGCGGTGTAAACCCTGCCTTCGAGAACGACCAACACCAACCACTTCCACGTCACCGCGTCGTGACGGACGATCGCGTGAAACAAGATGTAGAAGACATTCCAAAAAAACAGCGGCGCGAGCAAACGCGACGCGCGGCGTCGGTAGAACGCACCGGGTCCACCGGCCATGGTTCTGGGCCGCAACAGCAGCGCCCCACTGACAAGAACGAAGAGCGGCACACACCACAGTGCCCACGTGTTGAGGAGAAGTGCCACGGTGAAGACCGGGGTCCCTCGAAGACTTTCGGTGCTCGCCGCGACTCCGGAGGCGTGAATGAGTACGACCCCGACGATCGCAATGACCCGCATCCAACCGATCGCGGCAGACCGCTGGGAAGTTTGCGCGGGAGCCGATGGCGCAACCACCGACACCATCTGACCTCCCGTGGAGACGTCCACACCGTGCCTCTGCGCTGATCGCCTCAAGCCTAACCTCGGTACTAGTGGAAGAAGTGACGCGTGGCCGTGAAGTACATCGTGATGCCAGCCGCTACGGCGGCGGCGATGACCTCAGCATCCCGTACGGATCCCCCCGGCTGAACCACGGCGCGCACACCCGCGGCCGTGAGTACTTCAAGACCGTCGGCAAAGGGAAAGAACGCATCCGAAGCGGCGACTGCGCCACGAGCGCGTTCAGCGCCCGCGCGCGCAACTGCCAACCGCGCCGAATCCACTCGGTTGACCTGGCCCATCCCGATTCCCACGGACGCCCCGTAGCGCGCGAGCAGAATCGCATTGCTCTTCACGGCGCGACACGCGCGCCACGCAAATTCCAGATCGGCAAGAGTGTCGCTATCGGCAGCATCGCCGCACACGAGCGCCCACGTCGCGAGAGCATCCCCGGGGGCATCGATGCGGTCCTGGATCTGCATCAACAAGCCGCCGCTGATCGGACGGATCTCCGGTCCTGCACCGGGGGCAACGTCCGATGCCAGCAGCAACCGAAGATTCTTCTTGCCAGCCAGGATGGACAGCGCCTCGTCATCAAAACCCGGAGCGACGACCACTTCGGTGAAAATCTCCGCAACCTGCTGCGCGAACTCCGCAGTCACTCGCCGGTTCGTTGCGATCACCCCACCGAAGGCTGACACGGGATCGGTGGCGTGGGCTTTGCGGTGGGCTTCCGCTACATCGGCACCTACGGCGAGCCCGCACGGATTCGCGTGCTTGATGATGGCTACGGCCGGCAAGTTGAAGTCGTACGCCGCACGGCGGGCTGCGTCTGCATCGACATAGTTGTTGTACGACATCTCTTTGCCTTGCAACTGTTCAGCCTGAGCAAGTCCCGGGGTGGGGGCGTACTCGTTGACATACAACGCCGCGCGCTGATGGGGGTTCTCCCCGTAGCGCAGCGACTCTGCTCGTTGCCAGACAGCGCCGAGCCAAGCCGGGAATCCCGTGCCCTCATCGGTCGGGGCAACACCGTTCGGAGCAACAACACTGCCGAGATAGGACGCCACTCCCACGTCGTACGAAGCGGTGTGCGCGAAAGCCTCAACTGCCAACCGGGCTCGTTGTTCACGACTAAAGCCGCCACTCCTCAGCGCGTCGATCACGTCGGCATAGCGGGCCGGTGAGGTGACAATCGCGACGTTTGCATGGTTCTTCGCCGAACCGCGCACCATCGCTGGCCCACCAATGTCGATCTGTTCGATGCATTCCTCCGGCGTTGCGCCCGAGGCCACAGTCGCCGCAAACGGGTAGAGGTTGACGACGACGAGTTGGAAGGGCTCAATCCCCATCGATGCCATCTGGTCCCGGTGGGTCTCAAGTCGCAAATCCGCGAGAAGCCCCGCATGCACAGCGGGATGCAGCGTCTTGACTCGACCGTCGAGGCACTCAGGGAATCCGGTCAGCTCGGCCACCTGAGTCACCGGGATTCCCAGCGCAGCGATCGTTGACGCCGTCGAACCGGTTGACACAATCTCGACGTCGGCAGCGTGCAATGCCCGGGCCAATTCCTCCAGACCGGATTTGTCGTACACCGACACCAAAGCTCGGCGAATCACCGGTGATTCGTGCAAATCAGTCGTCACGGGATGCTGGCCTTTCTGCCGGAGAATGACACGCCATCCGCTGCGAGCGCGGCAATGGTGTCCACGAGCAGTTTGCGCTCGACCGTCTTGATGCGCTCATGCAACGTGGCTTCTGAATCGTCGGGTAGGACATCGACGGGCATTTGGGCTAGCACCGGACCGGTATCAACTCCGGCATCGACGACGTGCACAGTGACGCCGGTGACCTTGACGCCGTAGTCCAAGGCATCACGTACGCCGTGTGTTCCGGGAAATGACGGCAACAGGGCAGGATGGGTATTGATCACGTGCCCTGGAAACGCCGCCAGAAATGACTCCCCCAAGATCTTCATGAATCCCGCAGAGACAACCCAATCCGGCTCGTATTGGGCACAAGCTCGGGCGAAGGCGCTATCCCACTCGCGTCGATCGCTGTAATCCTCCGGGCGTACGACAAACGCGGGGATTCCTGCGTCATGAGCGTGTGCGAGACCGCCAATCCCGTCACGATCGGAACCCACGGCAACCACATTTGCCGGGTAGTCCGATCGGCGGGTTGCGTCGAGGAGCGCAGCGAGGTTCGTCCCCGAACCGGACACCAAGACCACAAGTCTCGACCGAGCGGTAGGCACGCGCGGATCCTAACGATGAATCACGGGTGCAGCGGACGGCCCTGCGGGTCCTTGCCATTTCCGGTCAACATCATGATCCCGTCGATCAACGACCACACACCGAGACCGCCGCATGTGAGCAATTGCGCTACCGCTACGCCGTAACTGCCGGTGTACCAACGTCCGGCGCCGACACCGCCCAACAAGATCTGCAGAAGTCCTGCGGTGATCTTCGACTTGTCGGAATACGGAATGCCCGTCTGCGGATCAACCCCATACGGAGCTCCCGGGTTAATCGGCGCACCCGGCATCGGCATTCCGGCGTACGGCGTGCCCCCATAGGGAGGTGGCGGTGGGACCGCACCCGGGTTGTTCGGATTCGGTTCCGGCGGTGGAAATTCCGGCCCTGGCTGGGTCACGACTTACTCCCTTGTTCCTGCCTGCGAGTCCATCGCAGACGTTCCGTTGCAGATGCGGACTCTCATGATGATGGCCCCAAGGAATCCTGGGGCCATCATCACGGGAACGGTCGACTACTTGAGCGAGATCACCAGGTCGCCGGCCCACTTGTCGTGGTAGCCCTGGAGGCGCTTGC
>JBBRLC010000168.1:0-4451 GCA_038231595.1 Candidatus Nanopelagicales bacterium
ACACCCATCCGTCGTCGACGACCCGGGCGTGTTCCCGATGTTCCTGCCCGTGCCCGAGGAATCCGGAGCACACGTCGTCCTGCTCGGTGGATCGAATTTGTTGATGGCAGCGAACTGCCCCAAGACGCATGCGCTCTACGCCGATCTTGGCTATCACCCGGTCATTGTCGACATCAGCGAGTTCCAAAAGCTCGAAGGCTGCGTCACGTGCCTCTCGGTTCGGCTTCGTCAGCTGGCAGCCTGATGCGCGCACTGGTCCTCTACGAATCCATGTACGGCAACACCCATCTCGTCGCGAACGCCATCGGTGACGGCCTTCGAGAGTTCCACGAGACCGAAGTCATGTCGATTCATCATGTCAACAGCGATGTCGTGCATCGAGCAGATCTGCTGGTCGTCGGCGCGCCTACCCATACGCACGGGATGAGCCATGTGGACACTCGTGAGACTGCGGCCGAAGCGGTGACCAAGCCTGACTCCGACCTCACCCTCGACCCTGATGCCACGGGCGACGGCGTTCGGGAATGGTTCGCATCTCTCGAAGCGCTCGAATCCTTCGAGCCGCTCACTTCTCGCGCCGCGGCCTTCGACACGCGGGTCGACATAGCACCCATGCTCAGCGGGCGAGCGTCGAAAGGGATTGCCAAGCACCTGCGGCGACTTGGGTGCGAGATGCTCGCAGACCCTGAGAGTTTCTTTGTAACCAAGGACGCCCATCTGGCCCCGGATGAGGAATCGCGGGCCCGCGCGTGGGGTCGAGCCCTCACGGCCGAACCTAAATGATTGGCGTCGGGCGCAGCGAGTTTGGGTGACGCCCTTCGGTGACGAAGCTGGCGGTGTTTTGTGGGTGACAAGATCCAAATCAGCGTGGAATTCGAAGCTGTCCGATCGCGACGTGACATCGCCCGTTGAGCGCACGCCCTTCTTCCCACGTCACTGCACCGCCTTCAACCCACATCGACGTTTGTCTGTTCGGTGCGCATATTTCCTCCACGTTCGCGATCAGGACTCACGACGATCATGGCTGAACAGCGGCCGCACCGCCCCGAGTCGAAAGTCGCCCCGCACGCCTGCGTCCCACGAGCTTGTCGATCTCCACAAACCAGAACGTTGCGGTCGAGGCAATCAGCACGACAGCTACATCACCAAGACTGAGCGCGGTGGTCGCAAAGAGATCCTGCAACCCCGGTACATATACGGCTGCGCCCTGGGCGCCAATCATCGCGACGACCGACCACACAAGAAATCGGTTCGAGGCAACGCCAAGCGTGAACGTCGACGCGGTCTCGGAGCGGACCGCGAGCGCGGTGCCGAGTTGAAGCAACACCAACACCGAAAACAACATCGTCTGCCATGGCCGGCCGCTTCGATACGCCCACTCCGCGACTCCGAGCGACACGGCCGCCATGAACATGCCGCCAACGAGGGTTCGCTGCCAGAGGCCGCGGCCGAAAATGGACTCGTCCGCGGCTCGAGGCGGACGAGCCATCGCGTCAGGCTCCGCGGCCTCGACCCCTAGCGCAACACCCGGCAGGCCGTGCGTCAACAGGTTGATGAAAAGTATCTGGGCCGGGAGCAACGCGAGAGGTAAGCCTAGGAACGGCGCGACGATCATGACCCAAACCTCAGCGGTGCCGCCCGTGAGTCCGTACTGAACGAACCGACGAATATTGTCGTAGATACGCCGTCCTTCTTCAACTGCTGCCACGATCGTGACGAAGTTGTCGTCGGCCAGCACCATGTCGGCTGCTTCTTTGGCCACCTCAGTGCCGTTGCGGCCCATTGCGATTCCGATATCCGCGCGCCGCAACGCCGGGGCATCGTTGACACCGTCTCCTGTCATAGCTACGACTGCGCCGGTTGCTTGCCACGCCTCGACGATGTCGAGTTTCTGTTCCGACGTCGCACGCGCGTAGACATCGATCTGTTCGACGTGGTCGGCGAGATGCGCGCCACCTTCAGCAGCGAGCGCGGGACCGGTGATCATCCGGCCATCGTCGGAACCGGAGCCTGTCGAACCACCTACGCCGACACCAAGCGATCGCGCAATCGACAACGCGGTCATCGGATGATCGCCGGTGATCATGACCGTTCGGATCCCCGCGCGATGCGCGGCATCGATTGCCGCCTCGACCCCTTCGCGCGCCGGATCGGACAATGCCACCAGGCCGTAGATCGTTCTCGCGCCCTCGTGGTCATCCCATGCCGCGGCGAGCGACTCATGGCGCGACCCCGACAACACCAGTACACGCATCCCGTCGGCCGCCCATGCATCAGCGATCTCGATGACCGACGCGTGTGCGGGCGACGATGCTGGGACCACGACTTCGACCGCGCCTTTCGTAACGGCAAACACCACACCCGCCCCTTCGTCGTGGACCGTTGTCATAGCCTTGCGCGTCGAGTCGAACGGCACCTCGCCGAGACGCGGGTATGTGTTGGCGATACCTGAGATGTCACAACCGGCCTTCGCCGCGAACGCCAACAAGGCACCTTCGGTCGGGTCACCGATCGCCTCCCAATCCAACTGGTCACCACGTGGTGCCTGGAGTGCCGCGTCGTTGCACAACGCACTGGCTCGTGCCAACGCGACGAGCGCATCATCGTCAACAGGTGTTTGATGATCGCGGGACGTCGACGCACCAGAGCGCGAAGTGATATTGCCTTCGGGCGCGTACCCGTTGCCGGCCACGTTCCACAAGGTGCCATTCGGGGTCCACGCGCGCGTTACCACCATCCGGCCCTGCGTCAACGTGCCAGTCTTGTCAGTGGCGATAACCGTGACCGAGCCGAGCGTCTCCACCGCTGGAAGGTTGCGAATGATGGCATGATGCGCGGCCATACGTTGTGCACCAAGCGCAAGGGAAATCGTGACGACTGCGGGCAACGACTCCGGAATTGCAGCGACCGCAAGGCTGACTGCGGCGAGCAACATTCGTTTCGGTGCTTCGCCGGCCATCACACCGACGACGAAGACGACCCCGCAGACGCCAATCGCCCCGTAAGCGATGCGGCGCCCCAACACCGCCAAGCGCTGTTGCAACGGTGTCGCCGGAGCATCCTGCGCGTCGATCGATTGGGCGATGCCTCCAAGTTCGGTATCCATTGCGATTGCTTCGACGATTGCCACTGCGCGGCCACTGGTAACCGCGGTCCCCATAAACACTTTGTCATTGCGGTCAGAGATCGGCCGCCGATCAGGGAGTGCGTCCAGTACCCCGATCGCAGCCCGCTTTTCGACCGGGATCGACTCCCCCGTCAGCATCGCCTCGTTGACGCGGAGGTTTGGTGCGTCGACCAATCGACAGTCTGCGGGCACGACGGTGCCAACGTCGAGCACCACGACGTCCCCGACCACCAGTTCGCGTTGCGCAACCACCATCGGTGTCGAGCCCCGAATGACGTTCACGGTCGGTGCTGCGAGTGTCCGCAGCGAGTCCATCGCACGTTCCGCTCGTCGTGCTTGAGAAAACCCCAACCCGGCATTCAACAGCACTACACCAGCGATGACTGCAGTGTCACGGTGGTCGCCAATGAACACGGTGATAATTGCAGCGATCATCAGCACGATGATCATCGTGTCAGTGAACTGCGCTACCCACACCTTCCATGCAGGGTGCAACGCGCGCGTCCGGAGTTCGTTCGGACCGTCGCGCTCGAGGCGACGCCGCGCTTCGGCGGGGTCGAGGCCTCGAGTCGCGTCGAGACTCGTCGGTTCGTCGAGGTCAACCCGAGATGGTGTCAGTGTGAACCTGCCGACCGCGACACCGGAAATTCCACCCGGTCGACTTGGCCGATTGGCTCGACCGCATGACCGATTCGTTCACGTTGCGCTTTCAAGAACAAGTAAATCGGAATACCAAACAACACCATGAACATTGCCGGGTAAACAGCTCGGTAGCTGCCGACGACCGAGGCTGTCGACGATGATGTCAGCCCAAGTGGAGCCTCACGATTGTCGGTTGGTGCCGTAACGGTCCCTGCACCATCTGAACTCACTGAGCTTGTCGGGTTCGACGGTTTCAATTTGATGGTCATATCCACACTCCCGTTGCGCTCATGCGCAAAACCAAGAGGTCGCGCCGCGCGTCCAGCATGAACGCCAACTTGCCTCAGGGACAGGGCTGAACGTCACAACTTGCATGTCGGCTTCACGCCAACCGAACGCAGCATGTTGCGTCGCGAGGCGCGGCGAGCTGGGCAGGCAACCCGTTCGTTACGGATATTGCCAGTCTGCGTTGACAACAGAGACCTTCGCCTCTGTTACTCGGGAGGGGTCAATCGCTACGTTGGACTACAGGTATTCAGAAATTTGCGAGCACGCTCTCGCCAGAATGGAGCATCATGAAAGCGATCGAACTCTCTCGAACCAACCACGCAGTGACGGTCGACCCGAGCACGACACTCTCCGCCGCGGCGGCGCTCATGGACCAAGAAAATGTCGGCGCGCT
>JBBRLC010000169.1:0-4440 GCA_038231595.1 Candidatus Nanopelagicales bacterium
ACGACGGGGATCAGTGCGGCTTGGGGTTGCTCAACCGGGAGTGCCGGTGCCTTGGCGAGTTGGTTACGTAGTTGGACGAGTGACGCGCCGCCGAGCGCTTCCAAACCTTGAAAGCCTTCGATGGCACCTTCTCGAACCGCGACTTTGTACACGCCCAACTGATGATTGGTTGCGACATCGGCACTACTTGGTTTGACTTTGGCGGTCTTGTAGTCGCTGACTACAACCCCACGAGACGGCTCGGCATCGACTCGGTCCATTGATCCGGTCAACCGGATCCTTTCATCGACGCCATCCGGGCGTGGCACATCAAGTTCGAGATCAAAACGGGCCTCGGTGGCAACCAGAGTGAATCCATCTCGAATGCGTTGTTCGTCGAAGGTCACGAATCGCAACACGGCTGAAACGGCTTCGCCGCGTTGACGCGCCGACTCCCACGGCGCGTCGTACGGCATGCGTGACCAGACTTGATCAACCACTGAGTCAATCGCGTTCTGGTCTCGGTCGAGCACACCTCGACTCATCTGATCGGCGATGACATGGACGATGGAACCAAATCCAAGCGCCGACGTACTTGGTCTTTCACCGTGAACTTCGTGGCCAAGAAACCACCTCAGCGCGCACCCGTTCAAACCGTCGAGGCTTGAGCCGGACATCGTCAATGGCGCATCGACCGGTCTGATCGGCACGTCGGAACTCGTGATGTCGCGAACGCCCCACCATGTGCTTGGGTCTGCCGCGCGTACAAGCGGAGCACCGGATTCGTCAACGCTGCTTGCCAACGCTGCCAGTCGCTCGATAGCAGCCTCATGCAGCGCCGAACTGGACGCTGGATCAACTGCGGCACAGCGCAATCGAGCTACGACCGCCGTTGGGGCCAACGAGCGCGAAGGCCGACCCGTTACATGCGTCGATGGAACACCGAGACTGGCCAGGAAGCGCGATGGTTGCTGCCCGTCGTCTCCAAGGCCGTGGACCGCGGTGACGACAAGGTGTTGTTGCGCTCGCGTGCATGCGACGTAGAACAGCCGTCGCTCTTCGGCGACTAGTTCGGAAATACTCACGCGGGGGACTTCGCCATCGGAGCCGAGACGATCGACGTCGAGCACCGAGCCGCGGTGGCGAATACCTGGCCACGATTCTTCTTGTGCGCCGGCAACAACGACCACACGCCATTGGAGTCCTTTGCTTCGATGCGCAGTCAAAACGCGTACAGCATCACCGCGGGTGGATTTTTCGTGGCTCGACTGTGCAGGTATCCACTGGCCCTCGAACTCCGCGAGAAACGCCGAGATCCCCTTACCTCGCCCGGCCCGGGCGGTGACATCCGCGGCAGCCTCGAAGAGTGCGCAGATCGCGTCCAAGTCATGATCAGCGCGCCGCCCTGCCGAGTGCCCACGCAAGGCCGTTCGCAGCAGCCGGGTCGGCCATGGTGTCGCCGACCACACCGACCAGAGCACGTCTTCGGGCGTGCCGCCCTCCCGGAGAACTCGGCGTCCGTCAGCGATCAATTTGATCAACGCCTCAACGCATCCATAGACCGGGCCGACATCTGACGGGTCGATCAGGCCGAGCGTCTCGGGGTGGACCAAGGCGTGCTGAATGAGTTCTGCTGATGGCCGTGGTCGCGGCGCGTCGACTACTTCATCGCCATCGAACATCCGATCGCGGTCGAGTCGGCGCAGCGCTCGACCGAGTCGGCGCAAGCCAGTGGGGTCCGCCTGGATCAACGGTGACGTCAACAAGTCGTGGGCAATTTCGGCGGTGAGCTCCGAGGCGTTGGCGATGACTTTCAGGACAGTCCGCAACGGGATCACTGCGGGCTCGCGATGTAAGGGAACTTCGTCGCCGGCAACCTCAGTGGGGATGCCTGCGGCGGTGAGAGCACGGACCAATGGCCCAATGTCGCGCACACCGGATCGCACGAGTACGGCCATGTCGGCCCAGGTGAGAGGGGTAGTCCCCTCGGCGTTTGTCGCGGGTTCTCCTTGCGACTCAGCGCAAAGTCGCCTGAGGTGTTCGGCGATGTGTTCGGCTTGGGCGCTCGCCGAGTCGTAAGTCACCACCTCACCACGACCTGAACCGTACGGATTCGGCTCACAGGTCGGGGTGCGATGACGAGTCATGTCGGCAAGGGAGAAACCGATTGGCACCCGGTTTTCGAGGATGGAACTCGCAGCTGCTCGAATGCTCGGACCGAATCGTCGAGTACGCCCCAGGACAACCAAGGGCACCTCAACGCCATTGCGGCTGAAGTCATCGCGAAACGCGGTGATTCCACCGACGTCGGCTCCGCGAAAGGAGTAGATCGCCTGATCCGGGTCACCGACGACGACGACTGTCGCGTCACGGGAAGCGAGGGCGCGCAGGAGCCGTACCTGCAGTGGGTCGGTGTCCTGGTATTCATCGACATAGATCGCGCGATAGGTCCCATGGAGTTGCGCCTGCACGTCGGGTGTTTCTGCCAGTGTCACGGCCCGGTGCAGAAGTTCGGTGTAGTCGAGGACACCCTCAGCATCGAGAACGTCGAGGTATTCGCCGAGAAAGGTGCCGACGGCGCTCCACCCATCGTTGTCGTGAGCTTTCCCCAACGAGATCAGGTCTTCCGGGTCTAGGCACAGGGATCGTGCTCGAGCAATCAAGGCACGGACTTCTTCGGAGAGTCCCCGCGTCTTGAGTGCAGGTCGCAATGACTCTGGCCACTGGACCCGGCCCAACGCAACTGAACCCTCGATGAGTTCGCGAACGTGAAGGTCTTGTTCAGGACCAGTCATCAATCGAAGCGGCCGGATGAAATCATTCGCGTCACCAAATCTGCGAACGAGGGCATAGGAAAATGATTGGTACGTTGAGTCCGTCGGGTTGAGCCCGCCACCGATGCGGGCGCTCACGCGAGTACGCAACTCCTGGGCCGCTCGTCGACCAAAGGTCAGTCCGAGGACTTGGCCGGACTCCAGCGCTGAGCTTCCATCGGTCACCGTCGAGACGATGGCCTCGACAACTGTGGTCGTTTTCCCGGTTCCTGGGCCAGCAAGTACCAACATCGGTCCGCCGCGATGTGACGCGGCGAGTCGCTGGTCCGGATCGAGTTTCGGTGGAGCCGTTGGATCGAGGGCGCTCCGATCCAGGCGTACCGGAATCACGTCACTAATTTTCGGCTCCCCCTCTCGCGTGAGCAGCGGCTAAAGGACGTATAACGTGCTGGCAGCACATCGGTAAGCCTGTCATCTAAGACTGATGCCACCACAGGGGTACGACAGTCCCGCTGTGCTCGAGGTGGTTCGCACTTCAAATCGGGTCGCCTAGGTGACCGATTGGTCCAATCCCTGCCACCGAGCCGCGTTCATCTGCACTCTGAGGCCGTCGGCGCTCATCGGCGTTGCCTCCTCCGTCCAGCGACGCCGCGCCTCCGCTTCCTTCCCCAAGGGAGCGCAACCGTTTGCTTGGATCACGCGATGCCATGGCACTCCCGCCCCAAATTTGGACAGCACCGCCCCGACCTGGCGAGGTCCACCGCTGCCGAGAAGTCGGGCCACGTCGCCGTACGCCAACACTGAGCCCACCGGGATCATCGCGACAAGGTCGAGAACTGCTTCGTCGTACGCGGTGGGCAAACCCCGATCGCTCCTATCGGACATGGGCACATGGTGGCGTAGTTCACCGCGACATGGACCCACGTGGGTACGCCGGTGAGCACCCATCCGCGCTCGGTCTGACACGATTCCCACGTGGCGGACATCGATACCGAGTCACCTGCTCCCGCAGAGCCACACTCGGAGACGACGTTGGTCATCGAGGACGGGGTGGTCCCCCCTCGTGTACGCCGCCCGGTCGACCTGCTCCGACTCCTTATCGTCTTGCTCACCATCGCCGGGGCTGTGCTCGTGGCGTACTTCGCCACCAGTACAACCTCGGGCCTCGACGCCGATCTATCGGAGGCCTCAAAACGTCTCGGCTCCCTCGCCACCACGTTGCTGAACTGGACGAGCGGCTTGGGCAGTCTCGCCCTTCCGACTGCTGCCGCAATCGACCTGCTCGCGCGGCGCCGCGGTCGCCAACTTTTCGACGCCGTTCTGGCCAGCTTGATGACGCTCTTCGTCCTGGGGATCGTGTCTTATCTCGTCGTGCGATACGGCAACGAGCAACTTCGACTGGCCCTCGCTGGCACCATCAGCGCGGACCGCAGCCAACCGGTCGACACCACGATCGGCGCGCTGATGGCTTTTGCGATCACGGCGCGACTCTTTTCACGCAGCCCTTGGCGCATTCTGACGATCATCGTGGTGTCCTCCATCGCCGTGGTCGAACAACTCACCGGCAACATCACCATCGCTGGTATTGCGCTGTCTTTGTTGACCGGCATGGCAGTTGGCCTGGCCGTTCGATATGTGCTCGGCACGCCCACGACGCGACCGACCGGAATCGACGTCGCGGCGCGGC
>JBBRLC010000170.1:0-4434 GCA_038231595.1 Candidatus Nanopelagicales bacterium
GATGTTCCTCCACAGGTATTCACCGTCACCTTGCCACAGTCGGCGCAAGAGAGTTTCTCGCACTGGTTGTCGAAGCTCCGTGAATTGTCAGTCCTAGACGGGCGCGAGGTGCTCGTGTGGGGCGATGTGATGGCTGCGAATGAGTACGTCTTGGCGCGTGTTCCTGACGGTGTAACAGTTGTCGACTGGGGATACGAGTCGTGGTACCCCTTCGATGCGCGCGCCAACGCCCTTGCCGCGCAGGGAATTCGTTTCTGGTTGTGCGCAGGAACCTCAGCCTGGGGTGCCGTGATTCCTCGATACGCCAACGTTCGTGGCAATGCGGCTGCCGCTGCGACCGCAGGCGTCGCTCACGGTGCCCAAGGTTTCGTGATGGCCGATTGGGGCGACCTCGGGCACTTCAGCAGACTCGCGGTGTCCGAGCCGGCATTCGCCTTGGGTGCGGCGTACGCCTGGAATCCCCAGGGCGCCGTCGAGTGGGATTGGGCGGTTGCAATCGACCGATACGTGTTCGAGGCAACCGATGGATTTGGTGAATCGTTGGTTGCAGCAGGGAACTTGCACGAGACTCTGGTACCCGCCGTGCCCGAAGCCTCAGTTCTGGGAATCTTGCTTCACTCACCTGAAGCGCTCCCTCGCCTCAAAGAGCACGGCTTAGCGCGTGATGTAGTTGAAGCAGTCGTGGAGTCCTTGCGCGCATTCGATGCAGCTTTCGAGGGTTACTCAAGCGCACGCAATGACGGTGCCTTGGTGATCGATGAAGTTCGCGCTTCGATTGCGTGGCTAATTTATGGGTGCCGGGTGGCTCTCGCTCAGTGGGATGGACAGTTCGGCGACTCAGACAGGCAAGCGCTCATCGCCGAACACGGCCACTTACTGGCGTTGCATGAAGAACACTGGTTGGCACGGAATCGATCTGGTGGGTTGTCCGATAGTTCGGCCCGAGTGCGGGAATGGGCTCCCGCAAGTGAGTAGGGGATAGCGATGGCCGCGATTTCACTGGACGAAGTGTGCAAGGTCTACGCCAATGGCGTGAAGGCCGTGGACAACATCAGCCTCGACATCGCTGACGGTGAGTTCATGGTGCTCGTCGGTCCGTCGGGCTGCGGCAAGTCAACCCTATTGCGCATGATCGCCGGGCTCGAGGAAGTCAGCGAGGGCGGCATCGACATCAACGGGAAGGACGTGACGTATCTGCCGTCGCGCGAGCGCGACATCGCCATGGTTTTCCAGTCGTATGCCCTGTATCCGCACATGACAGTGCGTCAAAATCTCGGATTCGGCCTGAAGTTGCACAAGACGCCCCGAAAGCAGATCACCACGCGAGTCGACGAGGTTGCTGACGTACTTGGACTGGCCGAACTGATGGATCGACGCCCAGCACAGTTGTCAGGTGGTCAACGTCAGCGGGTTGCGATGGGGCGTGCGATGGTTCGCGATCCACAGGCGTACCTGATGGACGAACCACTATCCAACCTGGACGCGAAGTTGCGTGTCTCGATGCGTGCGCAATTGGTGAAACTGCATGATCGATTGCGAGCCACCACGATCTATGTGACGCACGATCAGGTTGAGGCGATGACGCTGGGCGATCGCGTAGCGGTGCTTCGTGATGGGGTGCTGCAGCAGTGCGATACACCGCAAGAGATCTACCGCAACCCGTGCAACCTTTTCACCGCAGCATTTATCGGTTCCCCTCAAATCAACTTGGTCCACGCCAACGTCGGAACTGATTCCATCAGTTTCGCCGGATTTGACATACCGCTTGTGCCTGACTCGGCCCTGCGAAGGGTTTCCGGACGCGTAGTTCTTGGTATCCGACCCAACGACTTGGTGCTGGGACGAGACGCCGAGCCCGGAATGCCGTGGCTATCAGCAAAGGTTGATGTGGTCGAAGAACTCGGGTCGCAGACCAACATCGTCTTTGCCCTCGATGCTCGACGCGTGGTGACTGATGACGTCCATGCCGCCAACGACGAGGGAGATGATGCCCAACTGATTGCTGACGACCGAGCGACGTGGTGTGCGACGGTTGACGGGGCTTCGTCGGTCAAGCCGGGCGACACCGTCGAGTTGTCCATCCGGACCCATCGTGCACATGCTTTTGACCCTGAAACCGGCGCGTGCTTGACGATCCGCGACTGAGATCGGAATTGGTCGTGCCCGTGCTTCGCCTCGTTGGTGGGGAACTCGTTTTGCCTCACCAACTTGTTCGTGGGGATCTCCTGGTCGACAACGGACGTATCCTCTCCATCGATCTGGATCGCGGCGGTCACGGTGATGACAACAATGCGGTCGACTGTAGTGGGTTATTTGTGGCGCCTGGTTTCATTGATTGGCAGATAAATGGGGCTGCAGGCATCGATTTAACCCGGTCCCCCGACGGCGTCAATGCGGTGGCCGAGCTCGTGACTCGTTACGGGGTGACCCGGTTTTGTCCGACCTCGATCACCAGCGACGCGCCCACTCGGAGTCGGGTGATCGCGACAGCATCGGAAGTTCGGGATCGGGGGCAGATAGGCCAAGGTGCTCGCATCCACGGATGGCATCTCGAGGGGCCGTGGCTCAGCGAAACTAAGTCCGGCGTCCATGACGCCGAACATTTCGACTCTCCTGCAATGGATTCAGCGCGTGTTTTGTCGTGGTCGAACGGCATCGCCATTGTAACTCTCGCGCCTGAACTCCCGGGATCCTTGCGAGTCATCGCAGCCCTTCGATCGGCCGGGGTAGTGGTCTCGATTGGGCACAGCAACGCGTCGCTCGTCGAGGTGACAGACGCGATCGCGGTGGGGGCGACCGCAGTGACGCATCTATTCAATGCGATGCCCGGGTTACATCATCGAGATCCAGGAGTTGTGGGGGCGGCTCTGGGCGGGGACGACTTGATTTGTGGAGTAATTGTTGACGGCGTACACGTTGATCCCCTCGTCGTGTCGGCGACCTGGCGCGCACTCGGTCCCGATCGGTTTTCGTTGGTGACAGACGCGACAGCTGCCTTGGGTTTGCCGAGACCCGCAGAGTCGCCGATGCACTTCCCACTCGGCGATGAAGTTGTACAACTTGTCGGTGGTGCTGTTCGTGACAACGACGGCGTGCTGGCAGGCTCCGTACTGTCGATGGATCAAGCCGTACGCAATTTGGTCAACTGGTCGGACGCGGATGTCCCCAGTGCCTTGCGCGCTGCTAGCCGTGTGCCAGCCCACCTTCTTGGTTTAACAGACGTCGGCGAGATAAGGGTTGGATGGGTAGCCGATCTCGTCGTACTAACCCCAGAACTGCATGTCGTTTACACAATCGTGGACGGTCGCGTTGCGTACGCGTCCTAGTCGGAAGGACCTGCCTTGGAAGTACTGATCCTGGAATCGCCAGAGGCGATCGGTGTGGTCGTGGCCGACGTGATCACTGCATTGCTGGCGCGCAAGCCAACTGCCGCGTTAGGCCTGGCGACAGGTAGCTCGCCACTCCCGATCTATTCGGAGTTGATTGGACGACATCGCGCGGGCGAGATTTCATTCGCCCAATCCAGCGCCTTCTTGCTCGATGAGTACGTCGGCTTGTCGATCACTCATGAGCAGTCCTATCGAAATGTGATCGAGCGGGAATTCGCTGGCTACGTTGATTTCAACGTGGGAGCGGTGCGAGGCCCGGATGGTTTGGCCGACGACTTGTTGGCCGAATGTTCCCGGTACGACGAGTTGGTCGTCGAGTCCGTCGTCGATCTTCAGCTTCTCGGTCTTGGCTCGGATGGTCACATCGGTTTCAACGAACCGTCATCGTCGTTGGCGTCGCGTACCCGATTGAAGACGCTGACATCGCAAACCCGAGGCGACAATGCGCGGTTCTTCGGCGGTGACGCATCCGGTGTACCTGCCCATGTCATCACCCAAGGGATCGGAACGTTGCTGGAGGCACGCCACTTGGTGATGGTGGCTTCGGGCGTTGGAAAGGCCGAGACCGTCGTACAGATGATTGAAGGTCCGGTGGCGTCGATGTGTCCGGCCTCGGCGCTTCAACTTCACCCGCACGTCACTGTCGTCCTTGACGAATCGGCCGCTTCGCGCTTAACCCTGGCCGACTTCTACCGCGAGACCGCGCGCCTCAAACCCCCCTGGCAACCCCACTAACCCCCGCGAGCTTTTCCCGATGACTGTCACATCAGTCCCACTAGATGGGACAATTTGCACATTCATTGTTTCGATTCATCGGAAGCATTGAGTCCGGTCGTACGCCATGAATGCGCACTTTGTCCAATAGGTTCGAGCAAGTGCCACATTCATGCGAAGAGGGTGGGTGGGTTTGACGAGATGAGGTGGGCTTACTAAGGTAAGGCTTACCTACTTGGAACTCGGGATGCACACGCGGGCGTCAACGTGTGGACGTCCGCGCAGTACCGGGAACGAGTGGGCTCGTTCGACCACGACGTCCCGCGTGACC
>JBBRLC010000171.1:0-4413 GCA_038231595.1 Candidatus Nanopelagicales bacterium
GAAGCAGAGACCGGGCGTACGTTCCTGACGGAGCGAGGATTCGAACCGGCTGCCGCCGCAGATTTCGGCGTGGGGTATGCGCCGAAGGGTTGGGACAAACTCACCACTTTCCTTCGCGCCAAAGGGTTCAACGATCAAGAAATCCTCGCCGCCGGGCTGGTCGCGCAAGGGGAGCGCGGCATCTATGACCGCTTTCGAGGCCGCTTGGTATGGCCGATCCGCGACGCGTCCGGCGACGTTGTTGGCTTCGGCGCCCGCAAGCTCTATGACGACGATCAAGGTCCCAAGTACCTGAACACTCCCGAGACCTCGATCTACAAGAAGTCGCAGGTGCTGTACGGCATCGACCTTGCTCGTCGCGAAATCGCTAAGCAGCAACAAGCGGTTGTTGTTGAGGGCTACACAGATGTGATGGCCGCTCATTTGTCCGGAGTGACTACCGCGGTAGCGACGTGCGGTACGGCGTTCGGATCCGACCACATCCAAGTCCTTCGCCGACTCTTGATGGACCAGCACCAATTCCAGGGTCACGTGATCTTTACGTTCGATGGTGATGCCGCCGGACAGAAGGCGTCACTGCGCGCATTTGATGAAGATCAGAAATTCGTCGCACAGACCTTCGTCGCTGTGGAACCAAGCGGGATGGATCCGTGTGAGTTGAGGGTGGCGCGCGGTCCCGAGGCCGTACGCGAACTCATCGATCGTCGAGTCCCGTTGTTTGAGTTTGCGATCAAGGCAACACTTCGCCAGTTCGATCTGGATCGCGCTGAGGGCCGCATCGGCGCACTTCGAGAAGCGGCTCCGGTGATCGCGAGGATCCGCGATGAAGCGTTGCGCCCGGAATACGCGCGGTTGCTCTCGGGCTGGTTGGGCATGGAACCGCGTGAGGTTCTCGCTGCCGTAGCCGCGGTCAGCGGAGCGAAGGGCGCGCGCTCGCAATCGGGCGCTCAAGTGCCGAAGCGCAATTTCACTTCGCCCGGCTCGATCCGAACCGAATCTTGGACAGATCCCCACTCACCGGAAACGGATGGACGGATGCAGTCCGATTCCGGGGGCGACAGCGCCGGACGTTGGAGCGCTGACGTTGAGGCGTTGACCCGGCACAACCCGCGCGACCCGATTCTGCAAGTCCAGCGATCCGCACTGCGCTGCATACTGCAAGCGCCCGTGTTGGTCGGTGCAACCTTTGACGCGATCGAGACGACGGCGTTCACCTTTCCGGCGTACCGCGAAGTGTTCACTGCGTGTACGAAGGCATTGACGGAGTGGGGCGACCTCGGCCAGATAACTGATGAACCCGCGTGGATTGCCGCCGTACTTGCATCGTGCCCCGATGACATCGTGCGGCGAGTGGTGATGGAGTTGACCGTTGAACCGATGCCGATCGACGCCGTTGATGATCGCTATGTCGATTCGTTACTCGCGCGGCTGCGCGAGGTAGATGCGGGTCGACGAATCGAGGAACTCCGCGGTCAGCTTCAGCGGCTTGAGGGCACCGACGATGTGCAGAAATCTGCGGATGTGTTTCGCGAGTTGCTCGATCTGGAGAACAAGCGCCGCGCTCTCGGTGACCAAGCTCGTGGCGAGTTGTAGGACTCTCCCCGATGCGACTTCGCCCGGAGCGGCTGTCCAAGGCTGTCCTCGATGAAATCGGCGTACGCCGCGATGAACGCGTGCTCGCCTGGGCACGCGGGCGTGACAATGACCAACTCACGGGGTCTCGACAGTTGATGGTCGCTACTACGCACGCGCTCTTTTGCCCGAATGAGGTCCAGGCGATCGGCGGGGAGCCCGCCACGGTGACTGGCTGGACGCGATGGTCATGGGATCGCGTTCTCGGTGTCGGATGGGATGACGGCGAGTTGCGGTTGCGGCTTCAGCCCGACGCCGGCGGGAAGGTACGAGAGCAAGTGTTCATGTTCGACGACGCGGGGGAGGTCCCGGCCGTTGTCTGGGAGCGAGTCGAGGCGAGCATCGTGGTGTCGCAGCGTTTAACGGTCGCGGGAAGTCATGGGGCGACCGCGGTAGCCCGTCGCCGTACGGGCACTGATGACATTTCGTGGACGGTTGTCTTCGATGACAGCGACGACGCCTCTCGTGACGATCTCCGCGCGAGGGCCCGCGACGCTCTATCGGAACTCCGCATCAGTTTGGGAATCTAGCTCCGTATCGCTCACGTGCGCAGCCGTTGTCAGGCCGCGAAGACCCCATCGACAGGGTGGGGGAGACGGCTTGGGCCAGGTGCTCATCGGAGCGCGCGGGCTGCTAATCTCGGCGTCGCTCGGCAGCCTGCTGCCGTCGGAGGTCGACATCCAACCGGGTCGATTTCCTCGAGTAGTCCCGCGTAGCTCAATTGGCAGAGCAGCCGGCTGTTAACCGGCAGGTTATTGGTTCGAGTCCAATCGCGGGAGCACAGTTGATCTTCAATGTCCCGCCGTGACCTGACGCCGGGCTATGTAGAAGCGGACACCGGCTCGGGTTCCGCGTATTCAGCCTCAGCGCTTACTGGACGCCCCGTGCGCGCGATGATCTCGACGATCAGTAACACAATGAACGCCACGAGTGTCGTGAGCCAAATGACGCCACGAGTCGGATGCGACCAGGTAAAGATCACCAGCGCCCCGATACCGATCACCACCAATCGCGCGGCCGTGAGATACCTCCCGAGCCATGCGCCAGCAGGCACGATCGCTGGGAATTGGCGAGCAAGCGGAGCCGCTGCCGCATCCGTGAGGCGATGCACGCCACGTTGAACTGCACGACCGATTTGCGATGGGCCAGACAAGTAGGCAGCCAACGCCATCACGATGCCGAGCACGAGGCCAGCCGATGCTGCCGCGAGTAGGTAACGCGTCAGCGTGTCGTACAGGCTCGTCGCTGCGTCACTCGGTAGTGAGTCCGGTGGCAGCGCATTCAGATAAACGCTCCGACCGACCCAAAGCGTGAGGATCACCACCGCCATGGTGATGATGAGACCAATGCCCGCGCCGAGCACGGCGCGACGCCGCCTTCGCGCGATGTATATTCCGGCCGTCAAGAAGATCAGCGCGACGATGGGTAGCCAAGTTGCCGCTTTGTCGAGCGCGCTCGCGGCGCGCTGAGCCTTGGCCACATCGGCAGATTGAAAGATCGTAAAACTTGCCTCCACGTCGGGAATCTTGGAAGCCAATCTGATTCCACGCGCTTGCAGGTCGGACTTGACGGTGGCGATGAACGCCGCGAGGTTGACGCTGATTCATCCGTTACCGGCTGAAACCGAACCGGAATTGTCGCCGTTGAGTACAGCGACGAGTTGTGTGTGCGCCTCTCGGTTCGCGTCGATCCAGGCTTGCGTGAAGAGATCGCTGGTGGTGACTCGGATGATTTGCTCGCGTACGAAGTTGGCGATGCCGTCGACGAGTGGCTGCTGCAAAGCAGGTAGCAGATCTTTCGCCCTCTGCGGCACGATCTGGGTCGCGCCAAGGGCTTGCAATCCCTGGTCAACAACCGAGGACACGTCGATCGCAGCGAGAGTCGCATCGGCAACCTTGTTGGCAAAGGCCGCCTGAATCGCGGGGTCCGACGCGAGGGGGCTGACCGTGGCGACGTACCGATCAGTGTCGAAGACAACGTCACGCGCCCAGCGACCACTGACCGATAGTGCAGCGAGGAGACAAAAAATCAAGATCAGGAGTGTCGATACCGGTGCCCGCCAACGACCGGTGCGAGAACCATCGGATGCGTCTACGGCACCCCCGCCATTTTCCGTTGCGACGTGAGCTCGGAGGCGTTCGAGTTCGGCACGCTCCGCGTCACTCAAGGCTGGTGGAGCGGCTGCGCTTCCGATGTTTTGAGTTGTCGTGGACTCTGCATCGGGTGTCTCAGTCATGGGGGTTCTCCGGGGTCGAATCCATCCGTGACATCAAGTGCGGATTTAGGCCTATTGACCGATCAACTGGTTGCGAGTTTGCCCGCCTTGCGAATGATGAACGCCTTGGTGATGTCGGTGATCCCTGCCATCAGCGCCCAGATCCCGGCGAAGATCAAAATCGTGTAGGTCCGCTCGAGCAGGAACTGTCCATGCGTCCAGAAAGCCAGGACGATCATCGCTATCACGGCGATGAGAGTCAGCCACCACAAGTGGTTGTACTCCCGGATCGCGAATGCTTCGATCAACCAAAAGATCCCGACGAGAAGGAACAAGAAGCCAAGCACTCGCGCGAGGGTTAAGAATGCGTCGGTCGGATTGATGACCCACGCAATGCCCGTGACCAGCCATACACACCACAGTCTTCCGATCTGTGACACTACCTGGCGCTCATCGGGGGTCATCGTCGATGCACTCATCAGATCTCCTTGTCGTCACGTGCTTGTTTGTCGCGTTTTGTTCCACTTTTGGGTGATGAACTTTAGGCCCGTCACCGCCCGCGTGAC
>JBBRLC010000172.1:0-4403 GCA_038231595.1 Candidatus Nanopelagicales bacterium
AATGCCGTACGGCGGTGTGAAGTCCTCAGGCGTCGGTCGCGAGGGGATTCAATCGGCGATGGCTGACTTCACCTACGAGAAGGTTTTGGTGCTGACGGGACTGGACCTCTAGTAGCCGCGTCGTCGCCTAGCAGTAGCAAGCCAGCGGTCACACCCAAGTAGTCACAAATTCGCACGCAAGTCCTTCGCGAAAGACCGAGACTCCTCGGCGTCCTTGTACTCGCCGTATGGCGTAGTGGAGGTCCAACCACTACTCGAATAGAGGGCGAGGGCCTCCGGTTGGCGCAGGCCGGTCTCCAGTCGAAGCCGTACCCATCCCTCGCTCGCAGCGACATCTTCGAGGGCCGCCATCAGAACCCGTGAGGCACCGTCACCTCGCGCCTCGGTGGCGATGTAGACCCGCTTGATTTCACCTTCGTCGCCTTCCGCGCTCGCGACTGTGTGAATGAGCGGTTGGACGGCACCAACCCCGATGGGCAATCCTGAATCGTCGAGGACGAGCAACCAACGGGCACGTGAATGCAGAGGGCTCGGCCCCGTTGAGCGCGGGTCTTCGTACCGGATGACCATTTCGTCATGTAACAACGAAACGAAGCGCATGGCATCGGGATCGTCGCCCGATACGTGGCGGATTGAGGGCACGGGCCGATCATCGCGCGCTCTGATCCCACGTTGGGACGTGGGATCGGGGAGACTGAGGCTGTGGACATCGACCCAAACGCCGTACGTCGGGTAGTGATCTTGGGCAGTACGGGTTCGGTGGGCACCCAAGCACTCGACGTGATCCGGCGAAATCCCACTCGATTCCGGGTGGTCGGTCTCGGTGCTGGCGGATCGGATACCGCCCTTCTCGCGGAGCAGGCCCTGGAGTTCGGCGTCGAGGTTGTCGCCGTCGCTCGGGCGACTTCCGCATCGGATTTGTTGCTTGCCTTCTACGCCGAAGCCCAAAAGCGTGGTTATCACCTGGGCGAGCACACGGTGCCCAAGGTGCTGGCTGGTGTTGACGCGGCGACGGAGTTAGCCGCGTACGACTGCGACGTGGTTCTTAACGCCATCACCGGCAGCGTCGGGCTCGAGCCGACTCTCGCTGCACTGCGCGCCGGTCACACGTTGGCACTGGCCAACAAGGAGTCCCTGATAGTCGGAGGTCCGCTGGTGGCTGCGGTGGCCAAGGCGGGACAAGTTGTGCCCGTCGATTCCGAACATTCGGCACTGGCGCAATGTCTGCGTGCGGGTCGCTCCGATGAAGTGTCGCGTTTGCTGCTGACAGCTAGTGGTGGACCATTCCGAGGTCGCACACGCGCGGAACTCACGGGCGTGACTCCGGCGCAAGCTCTGGCGCATCCCACCTGGGACATGGGTCCGGTTGTCACATGCAACTCGGCCACGATGATGAACAAAGGGTTGGAAATCATCGAGGCGCATTTACTCTTCGACATTCCCTTCAATCGCATCGACATAGTCGTGCATCCGCAATCGGTCGTCCACTCGATGGTGGAGTTCATCGACGGTTCCACGATCGCGCAAGTGAGCCCACCGGACATGCGACTCCCGATCGCGCTCGCGTTGGGATGGCCGGATCGAATTGCCGACGCGGCGCCCGCGTGCGATTGGACCGAGGCGACTTCGTGGGAATTCCTTCCCCTGGATCACGACGCTTTTCCGGCCGTACGCCTTGCCCGCCGCGTGGGCGAGGCGGGAGGTACCGCTCCGGCCGTTTTCAACGCCGCGAACGAGTCCTGTGTCGAGGCCTTCCTCGCCGGCCGCTTGCCGTTCCTCAGCATCGTCGACACGGTCTCGCACGTGGTCGATGAGCACCTTGGCGCGGAGAATGAGGGCAAGGTCACCGGTTCGGCGTACGTTGCTGGGAACGACTTGACCCTCGCGGACGTTCTCAACGCAGAGGCGTGGGCTCGCGCCCGGGCCAAGGAACTGAGCCGTGAATCTGACCTGATAGACCTCGACAAACCAGCAGGAGTGACCGAGTGAATCTCGCCTGGATCATCGGCTTTGTCGCCATTCTCTTTCTTATCGCGCTGTCAATTGCCTTGCACGAGGTCGGTCACCTGGTGCCCGCCAAACGGTTCGGCGTGAAGGTCACGCAGTACATGGTCGGTTTCGGGCCCACCATTTGGTCGCGTCGCAAGGGCGAGACGGAGTACGGCCTCAAGGCTGTACCGCTCGGCGGCTACATCCGAATGATTGGCATGTTCCCGCCCGGTCCTGACGGCAAGATCACCGAGTCGAGCACAAGTCGCCTCGCCGGCCTCATGGAACAAGCCCGCGAGGCCAGTGCAAAAGAAGTAGGGGAAGCCGACAAGGAGAGAGCGTTCTATCGGCTCACAGTCCCCAAGAAACTAGCCGTCATGCTCGGCGGGCCGACGATGAACTTGATCCTCGCATTCGTGTTCTTCGCCATCGCGTTGACCGCGATTGGTTTGCCAAGCACCACGCAAACTGTGGATTCCATCGTCGCTTGTGTCCCTACCGCGACATCCACGTCCAGCGATGCGACCCCGGCGGGTGACTGCGCGGGTTCAACTCGGTCCTCCGCTGCAATTGCTGGCGTGCGTCCCGGCGATGTACTCGTCGGAGTCGACGGGCGCACGGCGACGTCGTGGGACGAGTTCTCGAGTTGGATCCGAGCCTCAGCCGGCAAGTCGGTTGTACTTACTGTCCAACGGGATGGCCAACTCGTTGAGTTGCAAACCTCGGTCGCGACAGCGCAACGCAAGATCACCGTTGATGGTCGACCATCGGATACCCCGGTCGCGTCAGGCTTTTTGGGAGTTTCGCCGGTCCAAACCATGGTGCGCCAACCGATCACCGTGGTGCCGTCGTACTTGTGGGATCTGACCACTCGCTCGGTGGCCGCCCTCGCGACCTTCCCGGCAAAGGTTGTCGGTGTTGGCAAGGCAGCGATCGGCCTCGAGGATCGCGATCCCAATGGACCGGTGAGCGTTGTTGGCGTAAGTCGAATCACGGGGGATATCACCTCCGCTGATCAGGTCAACATGTCCGAAAAGGTCTTCACGATTTTGACCATTGCAGGCTCGGTGAACCTGTTCCTCTTCCTGTTCAACCTGCTTCCGATCCCGCCGCTTGATGGTGGCCATGTCGCGTCGGCGCTCTATGAGGGCGGGCGCCGCAAGGTTGCCAAGTGGCGTGGGCGCAGTGACCCGGGACCGGTCGATGTCGCTCGATTGCTGCCAATCACGTACGCCGTCGCGATCCTGCTCATCGGTGTTTCTGTGGTCTTGGTTTACGCAGATCTGTTCAAGCCGATCAAGCTCGGTGGCTGAGCGGTCGCGCCCGTGGGGCGCGTACGACTCCAAGGCGGGATAATGGCGCCATGTCCGTGACATTGGGAATGCCTGCCCTACCTCCTCCGACGCTGGCGCCACGTCGAGTGTGTCGCAAGATCCGGCTCAACCACCCAACGCACCCCGTCGAGGTTGGCGGAGATGCACCCGTCTCGGTTCAGTCCATGGCCACGACGCTGACCTCCAATGTCGATGCCACGTTGCAGCAGATCGCGGAGTTGACAGCCAGTGGTTGTCAGGTCGTACGCGTCGCCGTACCGAGTCAAGACGACGCCGACGCGCTGCCCGCGATTGCCCGAAAGTCCGATATCCCAGTCATCGCCGACATCCACTTCCAGCCCAAGTACGTATTTGCCGCAATCGATGCCGGGTGCGCCGGCGTACGAGTTAACCCCGGGAACATCAAGGCCTTTGACGACAAGGTCGGTGAGATTGCGCGCGCCGCGGGTGACGCGGGCATCCCCATCCGGATCGGCGTGAATGCCGGATCACTAGATCCGCGATTGCTGAAGAAGTACGGCAAGGCGACGCCAGAAGCGTTGGTGGAATCGGCGCTCTGGGAGTGCTCGCTGTTTGAAGAGCACGGCTTTCGCGAGATCAAGATCTCAGTGAAACATCACGACCCGGTCGTCATGATCAAGGCGTACGAGCTTCTCGCCCAGCAGTGTGACTATCCGCTTCACCTTGGTGTCACCGAGGCCGGTCCGACATTCCAGGGCACCATCAAGTCAGCCGTTGCATTTGGTGCGCTGTTGTCCCAAGGCATAGGGGACACCATCCGTGTCTCGTTGTCAGCGCCACCGGTGGAAGAAGTGAAGGTCGGCATTCAGATTCTCGAATCACTTCACCTGCGCAAACGCGGTCTCGAGATCGTGTCGTGCCCGTCGTGCGGCCGGGCCCAGGTCGATGTGTACACCCTCGCCGAGCAGGTCACGGCGGGGCTCGAGGGCATGACCGTCCCATTGCGCGTGGCCGTCATGGGGTGCGTCGTGAACGGTCCCGGTGAGGCGCGCGAGGCGGACCTGGGTGTCGCGTCCGGCAACGGCAAGGGCCAGATCTTCGTGCGGGGCGAGGTCATCA
>JBBRLC010000173.1:0-4307 GCA_038231595.1 Candidatus Nanopelagicales bacterium
AAACTGCACCGGGCGATTCGAAAGCTGCTTTTTGATCAGGTCTCACTTAGCCTTCTTCCTGCCTCTGCGCGCTGCAAGCGCAACTACGCCGATTGCTAGTAGGGCCACGCTTCCCGGTTCGGGCACGAGAGCGACGCTGGCAGTTGCATCCAATCGCACATTGTCCCAGTCAGATTGAACCCCGGACGCTACCAAATCGATCCGCAGCAACTGTCCTAGATGCGAGTCAGTTGCGTTCGCAAAGAAAGAAGTTGTGAGCGTAGCGTCGGTCCCAGCCGCGGGGGATGCAATATGACTGGTCGCCAGAACGAAGCCGGCGGCGGTGACCAATTGAAGTGTGTAACCCCCTGGCACGATGAAACCGTCTCCCCGAGATACGGCATCCACCATGAGCGTGTACAGAGTGTTAGAGGTGAGTACGCTCGACAAAATTTGGCTCAGGCCGCCGTCATTTGAGTAACCAACGTTCACGCCGTTTGACGCACCTTGCGGAATCTGCGAAGCATTAGGATGGAAAGCGCCGCAGGTGTCGACACCGCCGAGGCAGGTCCAACCTTGGGGAGCGGAGGTGGTGAACCCCCCCACAGGCAATACTGGGCTCTCAAAGCTAGCATTTACAATAGAAACAGGCACCGCTTGTGCGGCTCCCCCAACGGCTAGGAACGCGACCGTGAACAGACTAAACAAGCGGATCAGAGGTGATTTCATTTAATGTATTTCCGTATTGAAGAATTTCGCAAGTCTCCTAGTAGCCGGAGGCAAGAAATGGACCAACGTTTAACTAACGTTTTATTTTCATGACCATAGGTATTTGGTGACGAAAATAATTTGGATTCGTGTAAAGATTTTCGACAAGAAAGTGCAGCGCGTTCTGGCGCGATCATCATTTGTATCGAATTTGGTAGCAGTTTTGCTTCAAATTACCCCAACCCGCTACTAGGTTCTGATCTTGTGTTGTCCGCGAAGCCTTGGTATCGACACCTTCGGGCAATGAGAACGCGAGCTCCATGCTGACCCAGCTTGCCGGTCTTCAGGTCGGCGAGCGCGAAACAAGTGCCGTGAGCCTCGCGCGCGCCCGACGTCTGACGTTGCGCATTGACCCCGGTGAACGTGCCGATGAGGACCATTGGGCTGCGCGCGATGTGGCTGCCCGAAAAGGGCTGCACGTCGAAGTGCGGATACTGCTGTCGCACCAGCGTCGCGAGTCGCTCTCCCATCGAACGCGTCGTCACCGACTGCTGCCCGGTCATGCCATCGCTCAGCGGATCGATCACCAATGCCTGCACCGATAGCGTGGTCGTCCTTTCGCGAGCCCGGCCGGCGCCTAACCATTGCCGATGAGATCCTTGACGCGCCCGGCAAGCGCATCCATCGTGAACGGTTTCGTCAGCACCTGCATCCCCGGCTCCAGATGCCCGTTGCCCACCACCGCGTTCTCGGCATAGCCGGTGATGAACAGCACCTTAAGTGCAGGCCGTACGGTCCGACCGCCATCGGCGACTTGTCTTCCGTTCATCCCTCCCGGGAGCCCCACATCGGTGATCAACAGATCGATGCGAGCGTCCGAGCGCAGCACCGTGAGTCCCGATGCGCCGTCGGCTGCTTCGAGGGTCCCATAGCCGAGTTCTTCGAGCACCTCGACGACCAACATGCGCACAGTCTGTTCATCGTCGACAACCAACACGGTCTGGCCATGTTGGGCGCGCTCGAGGGCGTACGACTCGGCAGCCTCCGGGCGAGATTCCACGCCGTGGTTGCGAGGCAGGTAAAGACACATCGTCGTGCCATGGCCAACTTCGGAATAGATGCGCATCTGCCCGCCGGACTGACGCGCGAAGCCGTAAACCATCGAGAGCCCGAGCCCAGTTCCCATACCGATCGGCTTGGTCGTGAAGAACGGATCGATGGCGCGCTCGACGACCTCGCGCGTCATGCCGGTACCTGTGTCGGTGACGCATAGCGAAAGAAATTGACCCGGTGGAAGATCGCGGTCGCGCGCGGCGCGTTCGTCGAGCCACTTGTTGGCTGTCTCTATCGTCAGCCGTCCACCGTCGGGCATCGCATCGCGCGCGTTGATGCACAGGTTCAAGAGCGCGTTCTCCAACTGGTTGGTATCGACCAGCGTGGTCCAGAGTCCGACGGCGCCGACGACCTCGACTTCGATCGAAGGTCCCACCGTGCGGCGTAGCAGTTCTTCCATCTCTCGAATCAGGCGGTTGATGTCGGTCGGCCTGGGATCGAGCGTCTGTCGGCGCGAGAACGCCAACAAGCGGTGCGTCAGCGAAGCGGCCCTGCGCGCCGCACCCTGAGCCGCGTTGACGTAGCGATCGACTTCGCCGATGCGACCCTGCGCCACCCGCCTCTGCAGCATCTCCAGACTACCGGTGATGCCGATCAACAGATTGTTGAAGTCGTGGGCCAAGCCGCCGGTGAGTTGACCGACCGCTTCCATCTTCTGCGACTGGCGGAGCTGTTCTCGAGTGGCCTCGAGGGCCTCGGCCGCTTCCTTCTCGGTCGTGATGTGCCGGCCGCTGACGTAGACGAGATCGCCTTCGGGCGTCGCGGTCCATGAGATCCATCGATACGTGCCATCTCTGTGACGCAAGCGGTTTTCGTATCGAAGCAAGGGCTCGCGCGTCGCGTGGGCGTGCGCGCTCTCACTCGCGGTTCGATCGTCAGGATGAATCAGGTCGAGGTGGCTTCGCCCGATGATCTGATCCGGCGGCAGATCGAGGACAGCCGACCATGCGGGATTGACGGCACGGAGCAGACCGTTCGAGTCGGCAACGGCCAGCAAATCCTGCGAGATCTGCCACGACCGGTCGCGTTCGGCGAGAGCGTCGGCAACTCGCCTTTCAAGCGTCTGGTTGAGATCACGCAACTTTTCTTCTGCGTTGCGCTGCGCCGTGGTGTCGGTGTTGGTGCCGAACCAGCGGACGACCTCGCCAGCCTCGTTGCGTATCGGCCGGGCGCGACTGAGAAACCAGCGGTATTCGCCGTCACGGCCGCGCAATGGGAAGGTGTCCTCCCACACAGCACCGGTGCGAAACGCCTCGGCGACTTTCTCGACGACCCGATCGACGTGATCGGGGTGGTGAACCTTCTGCCAGCCCCAGCCTTGCATTTCTTCCAACGTCGTGCCGGTGTAGTCGTACCAGCGCTGGTTGTACCAGTAGATCCATCCCGAGCCGTCCGCTGTCCATGCAAGCTGGTTGATGTTGTCGGCCAGTTCGCGAAAACGCATTTCGCTTTCGCGCAATGCTTGTTCTGCGCTCCGGGTCGCGGTGATATCGGTGACGACTCCCGGGAAGTGCAAGGGTCGGCCCAACGCATCGTTGCGACGGCGCCCTCGCGCGCAGACCCATCGCTCGTGACCCTCCGCGTCGATGGCGCGGAACTCCTCCTCGTACTCGTCCGTGCTCGCCATCGCGCGTTTGATCGCAGCACCGATCCGGTCGCGATCTTCGGGATGAATGCCTTCGATGAAGGTTCCCGGCGCAACGCCATCGGCAGCAAGTGCCGGATCGACGGCGAACATGCGCGCGAAGTTCGCGTCGGCGTAAACGCGATCGGTCTTCAAATCCCAGTCCCAGATGCCGACCATGCTCGACGCGCCGAGAGCCACCGTAAGGCGGTCTTCGATCGATGCGAGGCGCTGTTCGGTCCGTCGGAGTTCCGTGATGTCGCGTCCCACCGAAACCAATCGATCCGGCTTGCCATCGGGACCGGGCAAGGATGAGATCACCACGTCCCACCATTTGGGCGTGCCCTTGTGCGTGGGGCAAAACCCCTGGAAGCGTCCCACCCCACCGGCACGAGCCTCTTCCACCGCATGCAGCGCCGCTTCGTGTTCACCGTCCTTCCACACACGCAGCCACGAAAGTCCGATGATCGCGTTCACGTCGACCACTTCCATGCTCTCGATACCGCCGGGGCTTACGAACTGGGTGTGCCCTTCGAGGTCGAGCACCACGATGCAATCGCGGCTCGAATTCAGGATGAGAGTGTTCAAGTCCTGCGCGCTGCGCAGACTCGCGCCGATCGGCCGCACCGGCGCGGCATCAACCGAACCGATCGGAGATTGATCGTCCAATCCGAAAACGGAATCGGCCACATCACGAATGGGCATCGCGTCGTTCACGTTGGTGTATCCGAAATCGGTTACGGCACCATCTCAGCTTCGCGAGAGGTACGTCAGCGTGCGAGTCTATCCGAGCCGCCACTACGCGCGCACCAGCAGCTTGCCGAGGTTCGCGCCCGCCGACAGACTGCCCAAAGCCTCGGGCAATAGCTCGAAGCCTTCGACG
>JBBRLC010000174.1:0-4286 GCA_038231595.1 Candidatus Nanopelagicales bacterium
ACGGCATCAACATCGTGGTACCGGCGAACGCAAAAGGATCCTCGGCCGCGACCGATGCGTCGTTGATGTTGCGCGTGTTCAACGGAAGCGACAACGATCAACTGATCGGCGTCTCCCTCCCCGCCGGATTGGCTCAATCAGTCGTGACGGTGCTAGGACAACCGGCGTCCGCCGGGGCGTTGCCTGCCGTGCTCCCGCCGGTGCCCGGAGGCTTCGTCCCCATTGATCTGCCACGGGCGTCGAACGTCAGCGTGGGACAGAGTGGTCTCGTGGCGGCGATCAAGATTGTTGGGCTTAAGACGACGTCCAGTGCCTTCGTCGATGTCACTTTTCAGTTCAAGAATGCCGGCAATGTGACGGTGCCCGTTCTGGTGGTACCAGCCGACGGTTACAACTCTGGCGTCCCGGTGCCGCAGTAGGCAGTTGCGCTCACTACCTGTCAGCCTGGCTAGGCCTCAAACTTGTAACCCAGGCCGCGCACGGTGACGAGATAGCGCGGGTTCGCCGCATCCGGTTCGATTTTTGAACGCAATCTCTTGACGTGTACGTCGAGCGTCTTGCCGTCGCCGACGTAGTCCGAACCCCAGACTCGATCGATGAGTTGGCCGCGGGTAAGCACCCGGCCCGAATTGCGGAGCAGCATCTCGAGCAGCTCGAACTCCTTAAGCGGAAACGCAACGCTGGCACCATCGACCGAGACCGTGTGTCGTTCGATGTCCATCCGAACTGGACCGCATTCCAGCGTTGCCGGAAGCAGTTCTTCGGGCTCACCTCGACGACGCAACACTGCGCGTACTCGGGCAACCAACTCTCGCGAACTGAACGGCTTGGTCACATAGTCGTCGGCACCGAGTTCGAGGCCAACGACCTTGTCGATCTCTCCGTCTTTCGCCGTCACCATGATGATTGGGACATTCGATTTTGCTCGAAGCGTGCGGCACACCTCGGTGCCGGAGATACCCGGAAGCATGAGGTCGAGCAGAACAAGATCCGCGCCATGGCGTTCGAATTCATCGAGCCCGTCAGGACCCGTGGACGCAACCGCGACTTCGAAACCCTCCTTGCGCAACATGAAAGATAAAGCGTCGCTGAAGGATTCCTCGTCCTCCACAACCAATACGCGTGTCAACGGACTGTCTCCCCCTCTTGAATCAGCTGCGGAGTGAATTCCTCGGCGGCTATCGGCAGTCTCAGCGTGAACGTCGAACCTTCACCGGCCGCAGACCACACTCGGCATTCTCCCGCGTGGTTTGCACACACGTGCTTCACGATCGCGAGCCCCAGTCCGGTGCCACCGGTTTCACGGGACCGTGCCGGATCGACTCGGTAGAACCGCTCAAAGATTCGCTCACGGTCGACCTCTGAGATCCCGATTCCTTGGTCGGTTACCGAAATTTCGGCGACACCGCCAACTTCGCGCACCCCAATTGACACGCGGGTGTGATCGGGGGAATAGGCAACAGCGTTCGTGAGCAGATTTCGCAGTGCCATCACCAGTTGCGCATCGTCACCGAAGATTTGAAGCCCATGGCCGCCGCCGACAACAACATCAATGTCTTTCGCCTGCGCTACGAGCCGGGTGGCATCAATCGCCTCGTTGACGACCCGGTCGACTTCGAGTCGCTCGGGGACCTTGGTGGCTTCGCCCCCTTGCAGGCGGGAAAGGTCGATGATGTCGCGGACGAGGTAGGACAGTCTGGTTGCTTCGATCTGCATGCGCTGAGAAAAGTGGCGGACACCATCGGGGTCGTCGCTGGCAGACTGAACAGCTTCAGCCAACAGCGACAGGGCACCGACCGGTGTCTTGAGTTCATGGGAGACGTTGGCGACGAAGTCTCGTCGGGCGGCTTCGAGACGATGCGCCTCGGAGAGGTCTTCCACCAAGACCAACAAGGACTCCGAGTCCAGCACCGCGACTCGCGCCCGCAACTCCAGTCGGCCTTTGCCCAACGGCGGTCGACGCGATTGGAATTCAACTGAACGGGTGACGCCGTCACGGCGTACCAACTCGACGAGCCGAACGACGTCGATCGCAGTTAGTTGAGATCCGTGCACCAGTCCTAGCGCCGACGCCTGTGCGGAGGACCTAAGAATCTGACCATCTTGAGACAACACGAGCGATGCTCCCGGCAAGGCGGCAAGGACCCGAGCTATCGCCTCCCAGGCTCGCGCTCCTTCGTCGAGAGGCTCCGGTTGTTGGAGGCGTTCCTCTCGATCGCTGAGGCGTACGGCCAGAACGGCGACAACGGCGAGGAGCAATCCAATACACACGATTGCGCTTAGAGCACCTACCGAAACGTCCACAACCCGAGGATATGTCTGATCTCGGCGCAATCCGGCCCAGAAGGGTCGTTGGAGGGACACGTTCGTCGACTGTTCATGCGGGTAACCCGATGTTCACCATTCGGTGGCCTGGCGTTTGCACAGCAGTCGGTACACGTCCGCGAGGGCAACCTTTACTCTGTGGCTATGCGTGAGACCTATCACGACCAACTTGCCCAAATCAGCGACGATCTCGGCACGATGACTCGCCTGGTTGGCACCGCCATTTCGCGAGCAACAGAGTCACTTCTGAACGCTGATCTCTCGCTGGCCGAAATCGTGATCGCCGAGGATTCGGCAATCAACGCCGTCAACGACCAACTCGAGGAACGATGCCTGGACTTAGCCGCTCTTCAGCAGCCAGTGGCCACTGATTTGCGGGTTGTGATGTCCGCGATTCGGATGTCGTCGTCGTTGGAGCGGATGGGTGACCTGGCCGCTCATGTCGCGAAACAGACTCGGCTGCGCTATCCATCGCACGCAATTCCGCATGAATTGCTCGAGACCTTCGCGCAAATGGGGCGGGTTGCCGAAGCCGTCACCACTAAGACCGGTCAGGTCATTGCCGCTCGCAACGTGGCACTTGCCGAAGACATCGAACGCCATGATGACGAGATGGATCGACTCCATCGCGAACTCTTCACGATCGTGTTGGATCCGAGCTGGACCCATGGGGTTGAGGCCGCGATCGACGTGACTCTGCTCAGTCGCTACTACGAGCGCTTTGCCGACCACGCCGTCACCATCGCCCGCCGCGTCGTCCACATCGTGACGGGCGAGCCGTACGCCTCAGTGACGGCGCGGCCCTGATCCCCCCCCCCCCGTCGAGTCTGGACTTATGGACTTGCGCGGGCCGAAATTGGGGCTATAACTCCAGACTCGGCGAAGGGGGTTAGACGCGGTGTTCTGCTCGGCACCTGCGCGTACACCGCCGGGAGGCCGTGGCCCGGGTGGCTGCCGTCTGCGGAATGCGCCAGGATGATCATCGGTTGATAGAGATCGATCGCGCCGGATGGTTGCGCGACTGCAGGAGGTGTCCGTGTCGGTTGTCTCCGTAGGGCGACGGCGCCCACAACGGATCGCTGTCCTGTCCGTCCACACATCACCGCTGGATCAGCCGGGTACGGGCGATGCCGGCGGGATGAATGTCTACATCGTCGAGTCAGCCAAGCGGCTCGCCGCGCGAGGCGTCGAGGTCGAGATCTTTACCCGCGCCACAACCTCGGACCTTCCGCCTAACGTGATCCTCGCGCCCGGCGTCACGGTTCGCCACGTCACGGCTGGACCCTTCGAGGGCCTTCGCAAGGAAGACCTTCCAGCTCAACTGTGTGCGGTCACCGCTGGCGTGTTGCGCGCCGAAGCATCCCGGGCCGAAGGCTGGTACGACCTGATCCATTCCCACTACTGGCTATCAGGTCAGGTGGCGTGGCTGGCGAAGGAACGATGGGGCGTCCCTCTCGTGCATTCCATGCACACCATGGCGAAGGTCAAGAACTTGCAGCTGGCGCAAGGCGATACGCCCGAACCGCAGATGCGGGTCATTGGCGAGCAGCAAGTCGTCGACGCCGCTGACCGCTTGATCGCTAACACCGCCGATGAGGCCCGCGAATTGATCGAGTTCTACGAGGCTGACCCGGAACGCGTCGCGGTCGTACATCCCGGCGTTGACCTCGATGTGTTTACGCCCGCGGATCGCCTCGGAGCGCGCGCTCGCGTCGGAATCGCCCACGACGCGGTCGTACTGTTGTTCGTCGGTCGCATTCAACCGTTGAAAGCACCCGATGTACTGGTGCGGGCGGCCGCGGAATTGCTCGCGCATGACCCAAGTCTGGAGAACCGTCTGGAGGTCGTGATCGCTGGTGGACCGTCCGGTTCGGGTCTCGATCGGCCGCATCACCTTGAACACTTGGCCTCCTCGCTGGGACTCGCTAAGACGGTGCGATTCGTGCCGCCGATGGAGCGAA
>JBBRLC010000175.1:0-4286 GCA_038231595.1 Candidatus Nanopelagicales bacterium
CACTGCCTCACGAGTCCTGCTGGTCATTGGACAGATGCACGGCAACGAAAGGGCCGGCGTTCCCATCGTTGCGAAGGTACGCACGTCAGCTCGCATTCCCCGCGACGTTGCCATTTGGACGATCGCCACCATGAATCCGGATGGGTACGCACTGCAGACTCGACAGAACCGTCGACACGTCGACCTCAACCGCAACTTCGGGTACGGCTGGAGGCATCGCGCCACCGGCGGCGCCCAGTTCTATCCCGGACGTCGAGCGGCGAGCGAACTGGAGACCCGTGAGACTGTTCGATTCCTGCGTATGTTGCGCCCTGACGCGGTGGTGATATTCCACCAGGCGGGCAACGGTGTAGAGGCGAGTGGTTCAAAGGGCCTGGTCATGTCACGGGAGTTGGCTCGCGGAATTGGTCTGCCGCTCAAACGTTTTCGGTGTCATGGGGTGTGCCGCGGCACGTTGACTTCGTGGTTCAACCACTACTTCGCCGGCACAGCGATCACCGTCGAACTGCCCTCGCATGTTTCGACTCTGATGCGTTGGCGCGCTGTCGCCACGTTGGTGTCGGCGTCGAGATCACTCCCCGACTTCTAGTCACACGCGCACAAGCCAACGGTCTTTTGCGCGTTCGGCGATCAGATTTCGGTGTTGTCGCGAGTCAGCGGCAAACCACCGAGTACATCGTCGTATGCACGTGGATCCTCGATCGGTTCCAGGTGGGTGTGGATCTCGCAAAACTCCAAGTCGCTGCGTACGGCAGCTTCGATGTCTTCCAATAAATCGTGTCCACGTTGCACGGTCCATGAACCGGGGACAAGGACATGGACCGACACGAAGCGCCGATGGCCGGACTCCCGCGTTTGGAGGGCATGAAAGGCGACCTCATCGCTGGTAAATCGCTGCAGCACAGCGGCAATTCGGTCGTGATCGGCTTTGGGGAGTGCTTCGTCCATCAGTCCAGATACTGAGCCGGACACAAGCCGTACGCCCACGACGAGGATGTTGATCGCGACGGCCAACGCAATGGTTGGGTCCAACCACAACCACCCCGTCGGTGACACCAGGATGACCGCAATCACGACGCCCACGGAGGTCGCAACGTCGGTGATGAGGTGGCGCCCGTCGGCTTCGAGAGTCCGCGAGCGGTGCCGCCTCCCGGCACGAATCAAGACCAGACCCACGCCGAGATTGATTGCGGTGGCGACTAGCGAAACGAGTACACCGGCGGCAACGTGGTCGATAGGGGTGGGATTGAAGAAACGGCGTACCGCTTCGATGATGATCACGGTCGCAGCGACGAAGATCATCAGACCTTCGAGCCCGGCGGAGAAGTACTCGACCTTGCCGTGTCCGTAGTGGTGATTCTCATCCGGGGGCAACGCAGCGACCCGAAGCGAGATCAACACGATCACGGCGGCGACGAGATTCACGATGGACTCGGCTGCGTCGGATAGCAGTCCCACAGAATCGGTGATGACGTACGCGAAACCCTTGATCGCGATAGTGAGTATCGCCGCGACGATCGCGAACCAGGCGTACCTCGTCAGCGAATCGCGCGCGCCTCCTTTGGGGGCCGCTAGGGCACCCCGGGGTCCATGTCGATGTCCTCGGCTCACCGGCTCAGTCTCCCAGCCGTACGCCATTCTTTCCTCCTCCCCCGTCTGGAGAACCCCGTTATGCGGGTCCCCTACCCCAAAACCGGGTTCTACGGTCTATGCTGGCCACGCTTCGATCGAGATGGTCGTCGCGGGCCAGACCCTGCAGGGTTGATAGGCCGATCCGCCCCAACCCCGCAAGGAGTGAGCAGTGGCTCAGGGCACCGTGAAATGGTTCAACGCCGAAAAGGGTTTCGGCTTCATCGCCCCAGACGACGGCAGTGCCGACGTCTTCGTGCATTTCAGCGCGATCCAGAGTGACGGTTACAAGTCGCTCGAGGAGAATCAGCGAGTGGAGTTCGACATCACTCAAGGTCAGAAGGGCCCCCAGGCGGACGCAGTACGCGCCGTCTGACCCATCCGCTGCGAAGCAGCAAACTTGTGAAGGCTCCCACTTCGGTGGGGGCCTTCACTTTGTCCCCACCCCCTTTAACCTCCTTCGCCGAGTCTGGGGTTACTGCCGTATTAGGGACCTCAACAGGGGGCATAAGTCCAGACTCGGCGGGTGGGGTTAGCTGGCGGGGATTCGCACGCGGGTGTCTGATCCGGCCGACATGACCAGTACGACTTGTCCGGCCGGCCCCAACGGCAGGCCTCCCGGCGGAGTTTGGGAGACGACAACCCCAACCGGTACGGCGGCGTCGGGGGCAGCGGTTGCACCCTGCAGGCGTACTCGATAACCGGCCGATGTCAGCGCCGCAACCGCTGCACCGAGAGTCAGCCCTCGTACGTCGGGAACCAACAGCACGGAGTTAGCCAACGTCGACGCATCGACTGCAGGGAAGGTAAGGGCCGGAAGTCGACGATGCAGAAAGTAGAAAGTTTCGCGCCAGATCGGGCCTGCGACGGTACGGCCGTACACCGTCCCAAATGACTGGCCGTACGCCGTGATGTTCTCGACCGGGTATTGCGGACCTCTGATGTCGCCGACCCACACGGCCCCCGCGTACTGCGGCGTTGCACCAGCGAACCACGTTGCGCCGTGGTTGTTGGTCGTGCCGGTCTTGCCGATGGCCTCGTGCCCGTTCAACGCCAAGCCCGCGCCCGTGCCGCCGCCGGAGAACACGCCCTTCAAGACTGCGTTGACGGTGTCCGCGATGCCCGGGGCCAGCACGCGATGGCAGTCGGCCCTGGGCACCGCGACCGGTATGCCATCGGGGCCCGTCATGGATCGGATCACGATCGGCCGGCAGGCGATCCCGCGGGCCGCCAACGTGGCGTACACCGTCGCCATGTCCAACGGAGAAGTCTCGAATGCGCCCAGAGTCAGCGAAGCATCGCGCCGCCCAACCCTCTTCGGGCCCGAACGTGGAAGCGAGGTCATCCCAAGCCGCGCGGCCATGTCGGCAACAGGGAGTACGCCGGTGCGTTCGATCAGTTGGATGAAGAATGTGTTGACCGAGCCGGCCATGCCGCCGTATGCGTCAAGGGATCCGTGCCCTCGATCGTCGTCGTTGTGAAACCCGCCCTTGGGGTAATTCATGTTGGCCGGGATGTAGCCACTAGGTGTGTCGAATCGGGCGTACGGCGAAATCCCTTGCTCCAGAGCGGTTGCCAGCGTGATCGGCTTGAAGGTCGACCCTGGTTGGAAGGCGGGCAGCGTCGGTAGCACGAGTTCCGTCTGGCCGCGCCGCGCGTTGGTCCCCCACCGCTTACTCGTCGCCAACGCCACCACTTCGCCCGACCCGGGTCGCACCACGGCGATCGCGGTCGCAACCCGATTCCGCGGGGACAGGGCATGCGACACCGAGTACTGCGCCGCCAGCATTGCCGATCGACTCAAGGTCGTGACGATGTGCAAACCACCGCGATACAGCAGGGCTTCGCGCGCCTCGGGCGTTGCTCCGAACGCGGGATCGGTTTCGATCGTGTCGCGTACGTACTGACAAAAGAAGGAGTACGGCGAACTCGCGCAACCTTGGACCGGCGTCGTTAGGGTGATCACGATCGGAGTCGCCTTCGCCGTAGCTCCAGCGGCCGCGCCGAGACGACCCGTCTCAACCATCCGGGAGATGACGACGTCGCGACGGATCTTCGCGACCTTCGCATGATTGATCGGGTCATAACCAGCCGGGTTTTTCAGCATCCCGGCCAACAACGCCGTCTCTGGCAACGTCAAGGTTTCCAGCGGTTTCCCGAACCACCGTAGGGCCGCGGCGCCCACGCCGTACGCGCCCCGACCGAAGTAAGACGCGTTGAGATAGCCCTCAAGAATCTTGTCCTTGCCGAGACGTCGCTCCACTTCGACCGCGAGTCGCGCTTCACGCAGTTTGCGATCGAGAGTCTTGGCGGTGACTTCGTCGCGGCGTTCGGCCGTACTCGCGTTAGTGAGCAACACGTTCTTGACGTATTGCTGTGTCAGTGTTGATCCACCTTGCCGACGGCCGCCGCTGCCGTTGTTGAGCAAGGCGCGCAGTAGTCCACGAAGGTCGACGGCACCGTGCGCGTAAAAGCGATCGTCCTCGATGGAGAGGACGGCATCAGTGAGCGACTTGGGCATTTGGCTCAGTTGCATCGGGATGCGATTTTCGCCGTAGAACTCAGCGACAACCGTCTTGCCGTCCGCGGCGTACACGACGCTTCGCTGCGGCAACGGAGTGTCGAGCGGCAGGTCCACCGGCAGGTCGTGAAACCAC
>JBBRLC010000176.1:0-4283 GCA_038231595.1 Candidatus Nanopelagicales bacterium
ACGACAAGCTATCCGGCTACGGCCGCATGTGCGAAGATTTATAACCGCGCGACGCCCCACAAGTTGGTTATCGGTCGTACCCTCTGGTTTATCAACATTGTTGATCATCCAGAGGGAACGACCGGCGTGTCGCGCCCAGTTCTTGCCGTACGGTCAATAAAGCAACCATGCCCGTAGCAGTCGCTTTCGCGCGGAGTACGCCGAATGACGCCGTCCCTGTGGATGATGGCAGCGCGGTCCGCGCAACTTCGGCAAGGGTGCGCGCATGGCAGGACAAATGCGGCCCTTGAACGCGCGAGCCACGGAGATACTTTCCCTTGCCGTTCGCGTCGCACCCCACTGCGGTGGAGTGATCACCGCTGCCCAGGCTCGGGCATGGGGTGCTCGTGATGGAGATATACGCGAATTGATGGCACGGGGGGACCTCTGTCGAATTCGACGGGGCGTCTACGCAACTGCTGCGGTGTATGCGGTCGCGATGAAGGACGCGGAAGCTCGTCACCGGCTCGAGACTGCTGCGGCACTCGCATGCATGACGACAAAGGCCGTAGCGTCGCACACCTCCGCAGTGCGCTTGCTCGGATTGCCAACGCCCTCATTCGTTGGCAACCTCGTTCACCTCACTCGGCGGCCACCTTCATCGCCGAATGATGTGAGGGGAACAGATCTTCATGTCTGTGAGGACGACGATTCCGATCTTGTCATCGTTGACGGGATACCGGTTCTCGGCGGCGCGCGGGTTGTGATCGATGCCGCTGCAGTCCTATCGTCTCCGGACGCACTGGCAGTTGCGGATGCAGCGCTCAGACAAGGTATCTGCACGCGCGCGGAAATGGTGGACCTGATATCTGAGAAGTCGGGTAACCCAGGCACTGCAATAACTGCCACCATCATCCGTCGGGCGGACCCGGCCGCAGAGTCGTGGTTCGAGTCCATCTCGAGGTGGTGGCTCCTTGAGTCTGATCTGCCCGACTTGGTTCTGCAGCAGGAGTTTCTCGATGACGGCAAAGTACGGGCTCGGGTGGATCTGTATGAACCCCTCAGTCGCACTGTGGGTGAAGCCGACGGCTTAGGTAAGTATGCGGATCGGGCGGACCTCGTCGCCGAAAGGCGGCGCGAAGACTGGCTCCGATCCGCATACGGCGTCGAATTCGTCCGCTGGACGCCATCCGAAATGCGATCTCGCAAGGGTCGTGCCGCAGTTGTCGAGCGGTGGCGTGCAGCGATCGATCGAGGGTCACGCCGGCCGTACCGATCGACAGGCTAGAAGTTCTGTTGGGCCCCTCTCTGGCCGGCCCGGCCTGGAAGATTGTGCAGGCGGTTGACCCTGCTTTATTGGCGGTACGACACAAAATCGCCCCGACACGCCGCGCATTCCCTCTGGATGATCAACACTGTTGATCATCCAGAGGGAAGTGAGCCTGGCAGAGGACGAAGCGGGTTAGCCGAAGCGGCCGGAGATGTAGTCCTCGGTCGCTTTCTCGTTGGGTGTTGTAAAGATTGAGCGGGTAGGGCCGCTCTCGATGAGACGGCCGGGTTGCCCGGGTGCTGACAAGTTGAAGAACGCGGTTGTGTCACTCACGCGTGCGGCTTGCTGCATGTTGTGAGTCACGATCACGATCGTGTAGCTCTCCTTGAGCGTTTCGATGAGGTCTTCGATGGCCAAAGTGCTGATGGGATCGAGGGCTGAGCACGGTTCGTCCATGAGGAGTACCTGAGGTTGTACGGCGATAGCGCGCGCGATGCACAGTCGCTGCTGTTGCCCACCAGACAAACTAGCTCCGGGTCGAGCGAGTCGGTCGCGTACCTCGAGCCACAAGTTTGCGCTGCGCAACGACTTTTCCACGACCGCGTCGAGTTCGCTCTTCTTGCGCCGCTTACCGTCGAGTTTGAGTCCGGCGACGGCGTTGTCATAGACAGACATGGTCGGAAACGGATTCGGACGCTGGAAGACCATTCCAATCGTGCGTCGCACATTGACGGGATCGATCGAGGCGTCATAGATGTCTTCGCCGTCGAGCAGGACTTTGCCATCGACCCAGGCTCCGGGGATCACTTCGTGCATGCGGTTTAACGTGCGCAGCACAGTGGACTTGCCACACCCGGAGGGGCCGATGAAGGCAGTCACCGAGCGGGGCTCGACAGTGAGCGACACGCCGTCGACCGCCAAGAAATCGCGGTAGTACGCGCGAAGATCGCTGATATCGATTCGCTTGCCCATGAAAGATCCCGATCGATGAGGTGACGCTGAGTTGTTGGCGTCATGGAAGGTCACGGTCGAAGCAACTGCGATTTCGTTCGGCCTCCTGAGGCCAGGTTCCGAACTAGAGCCTAGGTGCGCCGGATGCGATTCAGCGGCCGTTCGAGACGTATCGATCGTCATCAGGTGGCCCCTACTCCTCGTCGCTCGGTGAACCACCAGGACACCAGTCGCGCAATTGAATACAACACAGTGACGAACAAGATCAGGACCAACGCCCCACCCCACGCCCGCGCCAACGAGGCCGTCGTCCCCGACGCCAATTGATCCCAGATGAATGTCGGAATGGACGCCTGGGGACCTTCGAGTGGGTTGGGATTGAGGCTTTGGGTGAGGAAAGTGGTGAGCAGCAGCGGAGCCGTTTCACCGGTGATGCGCGCGACGGCGAGCATTGCGCCGGTGATGATTCCGGCAGAGGCAGATGGCAACACGACCTTGGTAATAGTTCGCCACTTCGGTATGCCCAAGGCGTACGACGCTTCACGCAGGTCGTTGGGGACGACGCGAAGCATTTCCTCGGTCGTCCGCGACACCACGGGCAGCATGAGGATCGCCAGAGCGAATGCTGCCGCAAGACCTGAGCGAGGAAGACCCAGCGTCAACACCAAGCCGGTGAAGATGAAGAGGCCGGCCACGATTGAGGGAACACCGACCATGACATCGACGAAGAAACTAATCACGCGAGCCGTACGCCCACGGCCATACTCGACTAAGTAGATAGCCGTGAGAATCCCGACCGGTACGGCGATGAGGCTTGCGAGTGCCACTTGTTCCATGGTGCCGATGAGCGCGTGGAAGAGCCCGCCGCCGGTGGAGCGAGAGCTCACGTTGCGCATGGATGTCGTGAGGAAGGACACGTTCAGTACCGCGATGCCGCGTTCGACAACGGTCCAGAGCACGGATACGAGCGGCACGACCGCGGCGACAAATGTCGCAGTGATCAAGCTGGTAGCGAGTCGATCGGTCGCGTGGCGTCGTCCTTCGACGGACAAACTCCAACCGACGTACGTGATCAGAAAGAGCGGGACTGCGACAACGGTGGTACCTGCGACTCCCTCCACCGGAGTGAGCAAATTGAGAACCACGGCGCCGCCGATGCCGATGGCAACAGCGACTGGAAGTGCGCGGCGAGGCAGGCGTTGGCCCTGGAGGCGTGTTGTCGGTAGCCGCACGAGGGTCGGTGGTGCCGGTGGTGCAGTGTCGACGCTCACGCGGACCCCTCCTTCACGCGGCGACGATTGACGACAAGGCGCGCAATCATGTTGACGGCCAGCGTGATCACAAATAGGACGAGGCCCGAGGCGACCAATGCGGGGATGCCGTTCGCGCCAGCTTCGTTCCACTTCAACGCAATATTGGCGGCGAAGGTATTCCCACCGGGCTCGGTGATGTGCCAGTTGATGTCGAAGAGTGCGGACAGGAGGATGGCGACGGCGATGGTTTCCCCGAGCGCGCGGCCAAGCCCGAGCATCGCAGCGGACACAATCCCGGGGCGCCCGAATGGAAGCACCACCATGCGCATGGTTTCCCACTTGGTGGCGCCGACGGCTAGCGCTGCCTCGATGTTCATTCGTGGCGCCTGCACAAACACTTCGCGCGAAATTGAAGAGACGGTTGGCAAGATCATAATCGCGAGGACGACACCGGCGATCAACATGCTCTTCGTGTAGATGCCGGTGGTGTTGTTAAAGATCGGGATGAAACTTAGGTAATCGTCCAGCCACTTGAGTAGTCCGCCCATATTGGGCATGAGCACCGCCAGGCCCCAAAGCCCGAAAATGATCGATGGAACAGCGGCCAGCAAGTCGACGACGAAGGCCATCGGCTTGGCAATCTTGGGGGGGGCGTAGTGAGAGACGAACAATGCGACACCGACGCCGATAGGTACGGCGATCCCCACCGCGATCGCGGCCGTGATGAGGGTGCCAAACAGCAAAGCGGCGATACCGAATACGGGGGGTGTCTGATCCGGAAACCACGTGGTGGTGGTGAAGAAATTGCCCGAGTTGTTGCCCAAGGCCGG
>JBBRLC010000177.1:0-4276 GCA_038231595.1 Candidatus Nanopelagicales bacterium
CGTCTCGAGATCCCCCGAACGCTTGCGCAGCATTTCGTGAAGCATCGCTCTGCCGAAACGCTCCGGGTACCACAGCAAACAATCGACGACAGTACGTTCAAAACTGGTGACGCAAAGTCCGCTGGCGTACCTCGTGATTTCATCCGCTTCAATGGGAACCCGATGGGTCCGCAATCGACGAACTCGGAGTCTTATCGGCGGTGGGACGGTGACGTGACACTCAGGTTCATCGGGAAGTACCAAGTCATGTAGTCGAGCGGCTGTCGAATGGCTTGCGATGCCGATTTCCTTCACGGCGAGGACCGCGGCCCATGCGTGCGACTCGTCATGGAGTTCAGTACCAACCTCACGCAACACCACACCCAGGATGGGCAACCACTGTTTGGCCTCAATGAGACGTCGCACCCGGAATTCGGAGAAACCCGCAGAGCGGGCCTGGGCACGCGTAAATACGCCCGACTGACTTGCCGCTATGGCCGGGGCAGTTGGTTGTCCGCGCATCCGCATAGCCTGCCGATTTTGCGCGTACCGCCGCGAAACTTGTCCACAGCGCGAGTCCCGGCGACGGCCGAGCTCTTCAAGATCGTTATTTGAGGTACAAACCTGAAGTTAAAGTCCAGGTTTGTACCCTTAAGTCAAGTTTCTGCGTTAGAGGTTTCCGCGGTCGTCTTGTTCGCGTTCGATCGCCTCAAAGAGCGCCTTGAAGTTGCCCTTTCCGAATCCCATCGAGCCGTGGCGCTCGATCAATTCGAAGAACACAGTCGGCCGATCCTGAACGGGCTTGGTGAAGATCTGGAGCAGGTAGCCGTCTTCGTCGCGATCAACGAGAATTCCGCGGGACTTCAATTCATCCACATTGACGCGCACTTCACCGATACGTGCTCGTAGTTCCGGATCGTCGTAATACGAATCGGGAGTCGCCAAGAACGTCACACCTGCCGCACGCATCGCGTCGACCGCACTCAGAATGTCGCCAGTCGCGAGCGCGATGTGCTGGACTCCTGGACCGCCATAGAACTCGAGGTACTCATCGATCTGGCTGCGCTTCTTGCCAACTGCTGGCTCGTTGAGCGGGAACTTGACCCGGCGACTTCCATCGGCCACGACCTTCGACATCAGCGCCGAATATTGCGTCGCGATGTCGTCGCCAATGAATTCGGCCATGTTAGTGAAGCCCATGACGTTGTTGTAGAAATCAACCCACGTGTCCATGTCACCCATGCCCACGTTTCCTACGCAGTGGTCGACCGCTTGAAATAGCCGTCGATGCGCGTCACTGTGACTCGGGATTAACGGCGCCCGCCAAACGAAACCGGGCAAGTACGGGCCTTCGTAGCGCGACCGATCCACCAATGTGTGACGCGTTTGGCCGTACGTGGCTATCGCAGCGACGGTCACCGTGCCGAATTCATCGGACAGTTCGTGCGGTGCTTCCAAACCCGTCGCGCCGTGAGCCAACGCATGGGCGTACGCGCGCGGGACGTTGGGGACGTCGAGTGCTAAGTCGACAACGCCGTCGCCGTGCGCTGCAACGTGCGCCGCCAGTGGAGCTTGCGAGCGCACCGGACCGGATAGCACGAAACGAGCCTTGCCGCTTTCGAGCACGTACGACGCGTGATCGCGATCGCCCTGCTCGGGGCCGCGGTAGGCAACGACGCGCATCCCGAACGCGGTCGAGTACCAATGCGCCGCTTGCCGCGCATTTCCGACCGCGAATCCGACGGCATCCATCCCGTTGAGCGGAAACGGATCCGCCGTCGGATCGTGCTCCAGCGCGCCGATCAGTTCCGAAACCTCGTGCTCGTCAATGATGTCGTGTCCCGATGCGGTGTACGCGGTCGTCATGTGCCCTCCCGGTCCGTCGTGTGAGCCTTAGCAAAGAAGTCGGTGGCATTTCGGGCAACACGCTATGCCTGTGGTGGGCAGGCTGCCACTGATCTGTCAGAGTTATCTAGAATTCACTAGACATCCTGCCTAGGAGATCCCATGCCGACCTCACGCGTTGATCAGCTCGACGCTCGTATTCTGCGACTCTTCGCCAACGAGCCGAGGGTGGGTGTCCTCGAGGCATCCCGACGGCTAGGCGTAGCCCGCGGCACCGTGCAGGCCCGCCTAGATCGGCTCTCAGATCGCGGAGTGGTCACCGGGTGGGGTCCCGACATCGATCCAGCGGCGCTGGGTTATCCCGTCACCGCCTTCGTCACGATGGAAATCCGCCAGCGCGGTCACGATGAAATCGGTCAACGACTCGCCGAAATCCCGGAAGTTCTCGAAGTCCACACCACCACCGGATCAAGTGATCTCCTGTGTCGCATCGTGGCGAAAGACAACACCGATCTTCAGCGCGTGATTGACACGGTTGTCGACGTCGACGGGGTTCAACGAACGTCCACCGTCATCGCACTCGCCACCCAGGTTCCGCATCGAGTGATGCCCCTTGTGGCCCAGGCAACGAGCGGGCACGGACACTAGTTCCGGCATCCGGAGGGCAGGGTCAGGGCATCCTCAGGACAGAGTGATGGCATGGTGTACCGATGACCCGAGCCGTCCGCATCCCCTTCGTCGCCGGTGTTGGCGGGTTGGCCCTCGCGATTCTCGCGGCTCCCGTTGGAGCTGACGGTGGCACCGCCGCGATGGCTCCTCCCGTTCACAAACCGGTCCAACAAACTTCTCCCGCACCCGCCCGCGTTGAGTTCGCTGCGGCTACTACATCTACGCCGATATCCTCCGCAGCGACGATTTTGGCGGCCCAGGCTCGGATAGCACGGTTACTTCCGCTGCGACTGCGGAGTCGGCGAGTTGCGCCGTACCTCGGAAACGATATTTCGGTGCGCGTCGAGGACGCGCTGACCGGTCATCTCATCTGGTCGCGGAGTTCAACGCGCGGGAGGTTGCCGGCGTCAAACATGAAATTGATTACCGCGGCAACGGTGCTGCAGACCTTCGGCCCTCAACGCCGATGGGTTACCAAAGTCGTGGGTGGGCCGATCGCCCACGACCTTGTCCTCGTGGCTGGCGGGGATCCGCTTCTGACCTCCACCGATCTCGACACGTTGGCCGCTCGAACTGCGCAGGCCCTTCTCCCTCCGTCAAGTCCCACTCCCACTCCAACTCCCACTCCAACTCCCACTCCCACTCCCACTCCCACTCCAACTCCAACTCCCACTCCCACTCCCGTGCCGGTCTCGTACACGCTGCACTTCGACGACACGATGTTCGCTCCACCCTCGCTCGCCGCGGGGTGGAGTAGGTCGCAGGTTCCCAACACCATCCGGCCGGTGCGGGCACTCGTTCGCGATCGACGCGTACTCAATGACACAGGCATCGACGCCGCGGCTTTCTTCTCCGCCCGACTGCGCGCGCACGGGCTCAACGCCACCTATCGCGGTCGGGTCGCATCACCCACGTCGACAAAATTGCAACCGATGCTCGCGACCTTGACCGGTCACTCGGTGCTGGAATCGGTACGCCGAATGCTGCTGTACAGCGACAACAACGTGGCCGAAATGTTGCTCCGGGACGCGGCCGTGGGCCGAGGTCGTGCCGGGAGTTGGCTTGGCGGTCGTCAAGCGATCGCCGCGGCGCTGACTCGGCTAGGAGTTGCCCGTACGGGCTTGCGCACCTACGACGGCAGCGGATTGTCGCGCAGTGATCGAGTGCCCACTCGCGTGTTCACCGCGATTCTGCGCGCCGCCGTTACGCCGGAAATTTCAACGATCCGCGCGCTGTTCGCCGGGTCCGTTCTTCCGATCGCTGGGATCAGCGGCACCCTCGAGTCCCGTTCGGGCCGCTTCAACACCTCACCCAGCAAATGCGCACGTGGGTTGATTTGGGCGAAGACCGGAACACTGCACGATGTCATTGGTCTCAGTGGCTACGCCCGTGGTCGTGATGGCCGCATTCGGGTCTTCTCGATCTTGGTCAATTCGCGTCCGCAGCGGTACTCGGTTCTCAGCGCCCGCCGCGGGCTCGATCAGATCGCCGCAACAATCACCGGTTGCTGGTAGTCCTCAACGCGGGCTTTCCTCAACGCCGGCTCCTCAGCGCCGGCTCCTCAGCGCAGCGCGCGAGCAACTTCGCTGGCGGCTCGCAGCACCTTAGGTCCGACATCTTGCGGGTCCAACTCAGTGAGCGTCACCACACCGATGCTGGCCTCAATGCCAGGAACACCCACAAGTGGCGCGGCGACTCCCCATGCACCCGGTTGCAATTCCCCAGTCGACACAATCCAGCCCGGCTCAAACGGACGACCACTTGCGGCCCGTCCGGCCAGGAC
>JBBRLC010000178.1:0-4260 GCA_038231595.1 Candidatus Nanopelagicales bacterium
AGTCAAACCAGTTGCCATTCATCTCCCAGGCCCAGCGTAGGAATGCTGGCTTCGCGAATCTTCGGAATGCGAGTGCTTTGGCGCGGATCCAGTGGTCCTGCGACCCGTTATTGATCGACGCGTAACTCACGCCATTCCAAGAGAACATCGGGACTTGCCCACGCGACGCTTCTCGGCGCTCAGAGGTGTTGGGGAAGGAATCGTGCCACGAGTAGTAGTGATGCACTATGCGGTAAGTCCGTCCGAGTTGGCGCTGACGCAAGGCGAGGCTCGAGGAGAGGCTGCGCCCCGGAAGGTCAGTCCAGGCACCGAGCATCACGCGGCCGTGTAAGGCGCGCGGCTTGTGCAACCCAGTGGTGCGTATAACCGTACTGACCAACGTGGAGGCGTTCGCGCCCGCAGCAATCGACGGTCTCGTCGGCGCCTGGCTAACCCCCTGGGTTGCATCCGCTGGTCCAGAAGAGAGCACCGCGCCAAGCGTTGCGCCAACAACAACAAGAGAAATGAGGCGGCCCTTCCACACCGATCGACGTTGAGTGACTGGCGTCAATTCGCGGTGAGTAGCGCGCACAAATATCTCCCTGCGGTCTTGGGGAATTGGTGCAGCCGCCAACGGGTCGTCTCACGCACGACCCCCCCGAACCGCGCTGCGTGCATCAACCTACCCCGACGCGAGGATTATTCGAGTTCCTGACCCACGAGATGCACGCAACACAGCAGCGTGATTACCAAGCGTCACCGGAGATGAACACGTGGCGGTACGGAGTCGTGGCTCCGTCGAGGTAGAGCTCAACATCGATACGTTGCGCGACCGGAAGCGTTACATCGCGACGCCATGTTTCGCCCGACATCAAGTTCAAGGTGAACTCTTCCTTGAACCCCTTGGCCCCGCGAATCTTCAATACGTAGCCAGATTTTGCGGTTTCATTACTCGTGACCTCGACGTTGAGGAGAAGTTTCGTGCCCGCCTTGGCGGGCAATGCGGAGAGTTCAGTCGACGCCGCGACCACCTGGTTCCGCTCGGACACCACCGCCACCGACACACTCGCCGCAACCAACGCGAGGGCAACGGCCATGAAGCATGCGACCGACTTCCGTGAGTACCGCGCATCTGACTCGGTCCCCTGACCGTCGAGAACTTTCTCAGCCGAGGACGTGCGTGATTCTGGTCCACTTGTCGCGTAGGCAACCTGTTCAGTTCGATCGGCAACCCGAGAAATCCTCAACGCACCGGTGGCTGCGGCCGCCCACGAAACAGCAGTCATGGAAAGCGCCCATGTACTCGTACTCAGACCGAGACCGGAGACGTGAAGCACGAGTGCAACGAGCGGAATCGCCGCGAGGCTGAGGCCAGCGGCGACGACGAACTCTTCCACGCCGGATATTGATCGGCTTGGAAACAGCGACCAGAGCAGCCCGGGACCAGGCAAGACAAAGGCCAACAACAGGCCAGCGAGAACTCGTAGCGGGGAATCGGTCACCAGCACGATGACTGCACACAAAAGTGCTGCCATCGCGGCCGCGCTCAACACGGCGAAGCGGTAGTTAGTGAACATGGGAACACCCTGCCATCGTGGTTCCGAAATCTGTGGCAAGGTTGACGCCCAAGCACGCGTCACGATGGACGTGTGAAGCCGTGTTGCGGCCTGTCACGCAAGTGAGGTTGATGTGTCGAACAACGAGTGTCGATGTGGACACCCGCGCGACCGACATGAGCACTATCGGAGTGGTACCGACTGCAGCGCTTGTCCCGTCGGTGTGTGTGAGCGCTTTGCCCCACCACCGTGGACGGTTCGCCTGCGGAGTCTGTTTCGCTCCGAGCCGTACCCCGGAACTCCACGCGACATGGGGACTCGGCACTAGCGATTCACGCCGCGTCCGCTCACCCACGAAGCGGAGACTGAGGATCGCGATCACGACGAGGCCAATTCAGGACGAGCCGCGCGGAAGAATCCTGCTGCTCGAGCAACGGTCGGAAGTGTCGCTGCTCCTTCGATCGCCGTAACGATGGCGAGACCAATCGCCAGTCCCGCGAGTCCACCACGTTGAGCTCCGACGATCGACCCGATGAGTTCGAGGGACCCGCCAAGAATCATCCAGAGCGCGGCAATGCGAAGCCGGTTGTGAACTCGGGCGACCGTGACATAAAAGGTCTTGATGATCCAGGGGGCGTACGCGATTGCGAGGATTTGGAGACAAGTCGTCGCCGTGTCCGCGTAGCCAGGGCCGAAAAGTTTGAGAAACAGCGAGGCACCGGCGATGAGTACCAACGCAGCCGGAATTCCGACGCCGGCTGAGATTGCCAGGGTGAAGCGCAACCGATTGCGCAGTTCAACGCGATCGCCCGTAGCTACCGCGAAGAGCACCAAACCAAGAGGTACAGGGATGAGATACACAAACGACACCAACATGAACGCGGCATAGAACGCCGCGTTGTCAGCCGCACCGAGAACAGCGGTCACAATGATTGGCAGGCAGAAGCGGGGGATCAGGAGGGCGATGTTGAGCAGATTGTGGTCAAAGGTCTGACCCGACAATCCGCGCAATTCCCGAATGGCCGGGCGCGCGACGAGTCGCATCCCACGACGCCGCAAGTGCAGCGTGAGCAACATCAGCGAGAGCACGATCCCCGCTAGCCAGCACGCGAAGATTGCCGAGCCCGTCGCGTTGGCAATGAGCACACCACCGGCGATCAACAACACGAGTTTACCGATGGACATGTAGAGATTTCGCCACGTTTGCAAGGAGCCCATCAACAGTCCGATCAGGCCCTGATCCAGAACGAGAACAGCAGCGCTGAGACCGACACCCATCACGAAGCCCGCAATGATCCACGGCGAGGAGAAAAAGGCTCCGAGATCTCCACCAATGACGAGGCAGAAGGTGACATAGCCGACACCGAGCAACGCGGCGGCGAAACCCGACGCCAACAGCGCCGCGGTCGTGAGATGTGCAGCGAGGTGCGTACGCCGTGGAATCTCTCCGACGAGGAGCGTTCCGAGTCCAAACATTCCTACCGTTGACAGCAACGTCAACGCCGCAATGGCGGCTGATGCTTGCCCGACCGCTTCGACTGAATACATTCGGGCGGCGACCCACCAGAAGACGAAGCCCACCAGCGACGTGACGATCGTGGTCGTGACCAACGACGCGGAATTGCTCAAAACGTCGCGGTTGTTACTGACGGCGTGACGGACGCGATCGCCGAGTCGTACAGGTGCGACGATTGGATCCGAGGGCGACTCATGGGCACGATCAAATCGACCCGGTCGAAGCGCGGGCACGTGACTATTTCCAGACATACCAGGACCTCGACAGGTCATAGAGACGAATGTCTCCACTGTCATAGATTCGACTGATTTCCGGTACGGCGTCGAACTTTTCCAAGTTGTTCGTCGAGATCGGTTCAGTCAGTCGGTTAGACAATGGATCATTGTCGAAGTACGAACCGCTTAGCGGGAGTGATCGCGAGATCCTGCGATCCACGGCCAGAAAGGCAATCGCGTTTGTCTGGACGAGTTGCCGCGACGCAAGGCTGGGCACAGATTCATAGAAGAGTGCAGCTCCGGGATGCACGGGGTCTTGACCACCAAATGTCCCAAGCGTCGTGGTCATGTTGCGATCACCGGACCACCGATTGCCTGGGCCCAGGTTGGCCAAGGCCCAATCGCTCGCACGTACGACCGGTGCGTCAACTGATCGTTCGAACGCCGACACGAGGAATGGTCCTGGAATTCGACCCCAGTGCGCGGGTACGCCGCTCGCGAGCCCGGACAGATAGAGCAGCGCGATTGCGCCGGTCCATGCCGTAGCTTTGCGCAGAGTTGGTCCGCTGGCCATCCCGCGGGCAATCCCAAGCGCTGCCAGCAAGGCCACGAGAATGTAGTAGAACGTCGCAGCTCGGCCGGTAAGTTCTGCGCCATTTTTTGCGACGAATCGCAACCCTGTGAAGCCAATCAGCACCGGCAAACCCAGGATGACGGCTCGATTCCATGGATCGTAGTCAGCTTTGCGCAACAGCCACGTCGTACCGCGCACGAGTGCGTAGATCAAGATGAGAAGCCCGACCAACCCGACGATTCGGTCCGAGAGGGGGGTGATGAGCGGCGCGGATCCGGGACCGTCTGCGAAAAGTTTCCCGTGCAGCACCGAAGCCAGACTCGCGAGCAACTCCTTGATCGGCGTACCCAAATAACTCACTGTGTCGCGAGCCACCGTAAGCGTCCACGTCAGCACGGCAACGAAAGCCACCAGCGCGAA
>JBBRLC010000179.1:0-4260 GCA_038231595.1 Candidatus Nanopelagicales bacterium
CGACGCCCGCGCAGTGGTGGCGCGTCACAACCTCGGGCGTGGTCATGCTGACCGCCCAGAGCAGTACCGGTCAGCTAGGAGCGTGGCGGCTGCGAGCCACAAACGTCCGCTACCTGGCGGTCGACGGCAGCCGTCCGACTATCACTGTGGACGGGGTCGAGACCGTGGACGGTCAAATCTCCGGCCCGCCGGGTCTCCTGCCGCCCGCTTCCGACCTCGTGGCGTCGGCCATTGTGAGTTCGAGGCCGGCACCCAAACTGCAGCCCGGTGCCTGGCAGACAGGTAATCCGATCTTCCTCGCCGGGTTGCCCCGCGACACCTCAGCGCTTCGAGCGCGGCTCTACGCCACCGTGGGCAGCGACAGCGAAGCGTTTACCTACATTGCCGATGCGCTGCGATCGGGGTTGGTGCCAGCCGACCTTCGGGCCGCGCTGTATCGCGTGCTCGCTACGGTCCCAGGCGTGGAGATCACGTCAGCGAAGGCCTCGATCGATGGCGTCATTGGAGTCGGCTTCGGTCGACTCGATGACCCACACAGCCTACGACCCGAGATCGTGATCGATCCCACCGATGGCGCTTTCGTCGGCGAGCGCACCGTAGTCGAGCGCCAGATCGACGGCCTGATGGCGGGAACAGTCATCGACCAGACAACCGTGAGCCGGGCACTCGTCAGCACGGTCCCTGCCAACGTTGTTGCGCGATTCCCACACTAGGAACAGTCCCCACCACGAATACCGCTACGACCGAGTGCGAACGCCGGATATTGATCGGATCGAAGGGTTGTTCTGACTGCTGCCCGGGCGTCGCGGCTGGGTCCTTGCTGTGAATCGTGTCGGCAGCGTCCAACTCCCACCTTTCCGTCACCATCACCTACCCCCGCGCAGATCGTGGTAGTTGCATGGCCTGCCTAACCCTTTGCCGCGAGCGCGGAGAGCCGGGCCGCTAACTCCCGGTCCCGATCGGCGGAGGCGTGTTGGTAGCGCATCGCTGCGCCAGGTGTGGAATGCCCGAGCCGCCCCATGAGGTCAGCAATCGTCGCGCCCTGTTGGGCTGCGAGCACCGCCCCGGTATGGCGTAGGTCGTGGAATCGCAGGTCGGGCCGCCCGGCGTCATCCCTGGCCCTGTAATACGGCCCATAGAGCGCCGACGGTGCGAGGTGCCCACCCTTCGCACCGGGGAATAGCAACGCGTCGTCGCCCTTGCCCGTGTGCTCGCGTAGGTGCGCACGCAACGGGGAAATTAAGTGCGGCGGGATGGCCACGTCGCGGATGCCTGCCTCTGATTTGGGCGTGCCGACGATCACCTGCCCCTTGACCCTTACGACGGCGCGACGGATACGCAGCACCTCCCCGTCGAGGTCAACATCTTTGCGGCGTAGTTCTGTCAGTTCGCCAAACCTCGGCGCGCACCACGCGGCCAGCACCACGATCATCGCTAGGCGTTCCGGCATGGAGTCGGTGATTGCCTCAAGTTCCGCCAACGTCGCGGGCCTAATCGTGATCTTGCGTTTGGTGGAGCCACCTCCGGGGATCCGGCAGGGATTGGCCGAGATGATGTCGTCGGACACTGCCGTCCCGCAGATGGTTCGCAGCAACCCGTAGGCGTGTCCCCGCATGGTGGGCTTGGTCGGGTCCATGGCCGCGAACCACGAGCGCACTCGGGCCGGTTGCAACTGGTCAAGTTTGAGGTCGCCCAAGAGCGGCAGGATGAAGCCGTCTAGCAACTTGCGATAGTGGTCACGGGTTCGTGGCTTGAGGTTGCGTCCTGCTAGCCAGGCTTCGGCGTATGTCTTGAGGGTGTCGGTGCGGTGGCGTTCCGGTGGTGCCCAGGTGCCTCGCTTGACCTCATCGGCCTGCCTCGCTAGCCACGTCTCGGGGTAGCCTTTCGTGTCGAAGGTCTCCGGTGCTGGCCGGGTCACACCGTCCGGTCCTGGGAAGGTCGCTTGCCAGCGCCCCGACGGGAGCCGACGTACCCCGCCGCTGCGGTTGGGTCGGCGGGTAGATTTGACGGGCTTGGCGGGCACTGGTCACCTTCCAGTTTCGCGTTATTCAGCAGGTCTGGGCCTCGATATTTCTGCACGCCCGTGCGTAAATGCTGTCATATCGAGTCCTGGCGTGTCCACACCCGTCTACCGTGCAGGATTGAAAACCACTGCGAGACAAGGGGTTTCGGGATATCTGTGCAGGTCAGAGGCGTGTCGTCCAACTTATTCAATCCCAGTATCGCCAACCAGTTCACCCCCAACACCCAAGTTGATCATGGACTTTTGCGCAGCATTTCGGGGAATGCCGTGCATTTCTCCATGATCAACTCTCGGGGGCGCCGGGGAGTGGGGGTTCGGCGGAACTGTCCCGAAGGATGACGAGGGCGTCTCCACCGATGGACTCCAATTCCGTACGCCGTAGCCAGATCACGTTTGCAGCGGCACCCACGAGTACGGCGAGCGAACTCACGTACGCCCACAGCAAGATCGCGATCGGTGCAGCGATCGCGGTGTAGATCGATCCGGCGCGGAACAGGTACGCGAAATACACGCGCAACCCCACCGAGCCCAGCAACAGCCCACCGACCGCCACCGCCGTCCCCGGAATCGTGTCCCGCCAACGCAACGACGGGGACGGAGAGACGCGATAGAGCGTGCCCAGCACGCCCACGATCAGACCTCCCACCACGACCCAATATCCAACGAGGCTCAACCACGAAGCCCATGGGAACCAGTGCGCCACAAGGCCAGGGCCAATCAACAGCAGTGGGATGGCAATAGCGATGACGAGGAGAAGCGCCGCGTAGACGAGGACGGCCAAAATGCGCGAATGGGTGTACGACCGCTCAGCACTGCCATGAATCGACGCGATGGACTGAACAGTCGTTGCGATCAAACGAGATCCGCCATAAATCGCGACCGCAAATCCCATCAGACCCAACGACGCATTCCCACCGGAAACGATCTCGTCACGAATCGGAATGACGTAGTCGTTGACAACTTGCGGCGTGACGAACCTCGACAGAGTCGTCACCACCTGCTGTTTGAGGTCGTCGAGCGATGATTGAGGGACGAACCGAGCGACGAACGCACTCGTCGACACTGCGCCCATCACGATCCAGGGCATCGAGAAGACTCCCCAGAACGAGATCTCGGCAGCCCGCCCATTGAGGCGGGCGCGCGTTTGCAGGCGCGAGGCGACCACGAGCACCCCGCAACCAACTCGTAAACGACGACCGCGCGCGGCGGGAAGTTGTTCCACCCAGCCACCAAAGCGGCCGGTACCGCGTCGCCACCACGACTGCGCGTGGGCCCGCGTACGCCCTGTCACTGACACAGCAGCCACGCTATCCGGGGCAGCGTGGGAAACCTGCGGCGATCAGGGTGCAGCTTTGACGAGTCTGCGTTGCTCAGCCACGTCGAAATCGGCGGCCGGGTACTGCGGCGCCATTGCCTCGAGCGCCCCGAGCAGAAGGTGCGCCACTGCCCAATTGCGATACCACTTGCGATCGGAGGGGATGACATACCAGGGTGCGACGTCGGTCCCACACTTCTCTAGGGCGTCGGAGTACGCCGTCGAGTAGTCACCCCAGTACGCGCGCTCGGCGAGATCAGCCGCGTTGTACTTCCAATACTTCGTTGCATCGTCGAGTCGCGCGAGTAGCCGTTCCTTCTGCGCCTCAGGGGAAATGTGGAGCAAGCACTTGACCCACACAAGTCCGTCGTCGCTATGGCGGCGCTCGAATTCGTTGATGCGTTCATAGCGCGTCGACCATTCCGACTCGGGCACCAACTCGTGAACACGCACGATCAATACGTCCTCGTATTGCGACCGATTGAAGATGCCGACGTAACCCGGTTTGGCAACCGCATTCTCGATCCGCCATAAGAAATCGTGGCGCCGCTCCTCGGCGGTCGGTGCCTTGAACGAATAGACCGCGACCCCCTGCGGATTCAGGGAGCGAGTCACCTGGCGGATCGTGCCGTCTTTCCCAGACGTATCCATCCCTTGAAGCACCAGGACGACGCGTCGCTGACCGCCGCCAACAGATTCGGCCCAGAGTCGCTCCTGGCACCCCTGAAGCCGTGAGTCGAGGTCACCGAGGTGAGCAGCCGCTTGGCCCTTGTCCGATTGCTCGGGTGTAGCTCGCGTGTCCAGGTCGGCGAATTTCGTTTCGCCGGGGACGAACCGCAGCGCATCGGCAACTGCACCCGCCCGGTCGAGTGCTTCATCCACGTGCGCTCCTCAAAGTCGGGTCAATCGAAAATGCCGGTAC
>JBBRLC010000180.1:0-4228 GCA_038231595.1 Candidatus Nanopelagicales bacterium
CTATCTTCGTTTTGTGTGGAGTGTTTCCGCGACGGCCACAATCTTTGCCTACGCCCTGTGGTCCTTTGATGTAGGTGCCCGAAGTGGAGCAGTCTCGTGGGCCCAGATTTCGGTTGCGCCCTTCGCGCTGGGCATCCTGCGCTACGCCGTTGATATCGACGGCGGCAAAGCAAGCACGCCAGAAGATGTCGTGCTTCGAGACTTCGGACTTCAACTCTTGGGCGCAGTGTGGCTGGTCACCTTTGTGCTGGCGGCCAACGGTGTCTGAATTGATCTGTGGTTGGGGCCGTACGGCGCCGACTGCCGCGACGGTCGTCCGACCTCGAGATGTCGAACACGTTTCAGACCTCCTCGCGTCTCCCAATCATCGTGGGGTCATCGCTCGTGGGCTGGGGCGTTCGTACGGAGACCCCGCCCAGAACGCAGGTGGGCTGGTTCTGGATCTGACCGGGCTCGATCAGATACTCGACCTCGATCTCACGACCGGTGTTTTGCGCGCCCAACCCGGCGTGCGGCTGGACTCGTTGCTGCGACGCAGCGTCGCTGCTGGGTGGTTCCTCCCGGTCACACCGGGAACCAGTGCCGTCACATTGGGCGGCGCAATCGCCGCTGATGTGCATGGAAAGAATCATCATCGAGACGGTTCACTGGGCAGATATGTCTTGAGCATCGCAGTCGCAATGCCCGACGGTGATGTGGTGACCGTAACCGCGCAGTCAGACGCGGAACTCTTCTTCGCAACCCTCGGCGGAATGGGTCTCACCGGGATCGTCGTCGAAGCCACCATTCAATTGATACCGATCGCAAACTCGCTGATGAGTGTGAACACTCGTCGGGCTGCCAACCTCGATCAACTTCTCGACGAACTGATCGAAGCCGAGGCGAGCGACCGGTACGCCGTTGCCTGGCTTGATTGCCTAGCCGCCGGTCGCTCGATGGGCCGCGGGGTTGTCACCTCTGGCGATCATGCGACTGACGACGAGGCCAGAGGCCGGCACACCAGCCGAACTCCAAGTCACCGCGGTGGGCGTGAGGCCCTCGGTACGGCTTCGTTGACTCCACCATTTGGTTTGGTCACGAGAATGAGCATCGTCGCCCTGAACGAAGTGTGGTTGCGTAAATCCCCGACCCGAAGAGACGGAGAAATTCTGCCTCTCAACAAATTCTTCTATCCCCTCGATGGCGTCAAGGGTTGGAATCGGCTCTATGGGCCGAATGGCTTCCTGCAACACCAGTTCGTAGTGCCTGACGAGCACAGTCTGCGTCTCATTTTGGCCGAACTTGCGAAAGCTAAAGTGCCCACGGCCCTCGCTGTGTTGAAGCGATTCGGACCCGGCAACCCGGGACCTCTCTCTTTCCCGCGACCGGGATGGACGCTTGCCCTCGACATTGCAACCAACGCGCACGGGCTGGCATCGGTTCTGGACAAGGTTGATGACCTTGTTGCCCGCGCTGGCGGCACGATATATCTGGCGAAGGACTCACGCATACGTCCCGAATTGATTCCGGTGATGTATCCGCGCCTGTCCGAATGGAATTCCATTCGGGATCGGGTTGACCCGAACCGACGACTTGTTTCTGACCAATCCCGGAGGCTCTCGCTGTGATCAACTCCCTCGGTGAACCACAATCGCTCGCTCTTCTCGGAGGGACGTCCGATATTGGGTTGGCGATTGCCACCAAACTGGCGCGCCGAAGGACCCGGCGCATCGTGTTGGCCGGGCGCAACGAAGCGGAACTGTCAAATGCATCCCGGGACTTGCTAGGCGCAGGCGCTGCCGATGTTGAGACGGTGATATTCGACGCGGTAGACACTGCCAGCCACGATGCGCTCATCGACAAGCTCTTCACGGGCGCCGACATCGACGTAGTTGTCGTGGCGTTCGGGCTACTTGGCGATCAGACTCAATCCGAAAACGACCCTGACAGAGCCGTCGAAATTGCAACGGTCAACTACGTCGTCGCGGTGTCGCTGGGTTTGCGTACCGCGGCCGCACTCCGGAAACAAGGACACGGAACTCTCGTCGTACTCTCATCCGTTGCCGGCGAACGGGCCCGACGATCCAACTTTGTGTACGGCTCGAGCAAGGCCGGGCTCGATGCGTTCGCTCAAGGCCTCGGAGACTCGCTCGTCGGCACCGGCGTGAGGGTGCTCATTGTCCGCCCCGGTTTCGTACGAACCAAAATGACCGCGGGCCTGCCCCGGGCGCCTTTCGAAACAACGGCGAGCGAAGTCGCCGATGCCGTGATCAAGGCTCTACATTCACATCAAGAAATCGTCTGGGTCCCTGCGCAGATGCGCTTCATCATGTCGGGAATACGGCATCTTCCCCGCTCGATTTTTCGGCGACTCAAGATTTGAGGGCCACGCGGTTTAGCGAGGCGCAGCGAGGATCTGAAATGAATCGCGCTTGTATCGCTTGAGGTATCGATCGCAGCCTTCTGCGATGTTCGGATCCAACTTGGCGCAAATTGGGACGCCGTTGGCGTTATGGTTGAAGTAGAAACCCGCGACCCACCAATTGTTCATGTCGAGCACCATGGCTCGAACCACTCCCGCGTGGAGGAGGGTGTTCGCCATCGACTCGGCGGACAGACCTGGCGAGCCGATATAGACCAGGCTGCCGTCGGCTCGTACTCCCAGCGCTGACCGCCATGCATAGGTCTCACCCGCGGTGGTGGCGCCCCATTGGAATCCAGCGCCGGGCTGCACCTTCGAGCGGCCCTGATCGATGATCAAGTCGAGATTCTGCAACACAACCGACGTATTGGCGTTCATGGAAACGTCGCGTCCCCAGGCACCAATCTGAACAGATCCATCGCGATCGATGACGGCCGACGCGCGGCCTGGGACCAGGGGCGCGACTGTTGTGCCTTGGAAGAAGTAACCACCATTTGAATCCTGCAAGCGGAACCCGCCGTTGAAATTAGCCAGGACTTGCGGCCAATATCGCTTGGGCAACGCGCCGTCTGACGGGTTCGGACCGCCGGGTTCGATGTAGCCCGGGACGAGCATCGCGTGAGTGAGTTTCGTGTCGATCCACATCAACGAAGCCAACACGCTTGTGTGAACGGCATCCGGTCGTACCCGCGCAACATAGATCGCATGACGTCCATCGACCGACGTGCCAACCGGTTGCCAGACGCCCTCACCAGCGACGCCCAATGCGGCTGGCGATATGAGTTTTGCGGGCGGATTCAGATGCGGCCGTGGGGCGACTGAGGGCGGGGTTGTCTGACCCGGGGAAGTGGGTGCTCCCGAGGGTTGGTCGACAAGTGCGGCTTCGGTGGGCACTCCCCCTACCGGAACGGTGGCGAAATGCGCGTAGTAGAAGTCCTCAGCTTTGGCTACTGCTGGCCCGAGGTGATTATCGCGACCCCATTCAGCCAACAGAACCGCGACCGGTTCGCCGTTCGAATCGCGGGCGTACGGCGCGAATGAGAGGCCAAACCAGATCGCTGCTACACCACTGAGCGCGACGAACCCAATCACGATGCGACGTCGGATCTTCTGACCCCTTGTTCTCGGCCGGTTCTTTCTCCGTTGACGTCGGCTTAGCTTGGGCTCGGACATGTCATCGGTTTCGGGCGAACCATCGACTGTCACCAATGATCCCTCAGATGACATCGGATCGGGCCGAGCATCCACCCGGGTGCTCGCCGCGTCGTCGCTCTCGCTATTCACCTCAACGCCGCTCTGCCGCGTTTGCGACCATGATGGCTCCGCTCCGTCAGAAGTAACGTAGTCGGAGGTTCTTAGAACGTATTTGTGATCGGCCCACGACACGACCAATCATGCGTGGGCAACGCGCGTCTCGCCTGCCAGGCGCGCCTATCGATCGAAACCCAGCGAAACAATGGTTTCGTAAGGACTTGGCGGGATACGGTCGCGAGATTCATCGTTCACGCAGGGCGAGACCAACCGACTCGAGTTCTGACAACGAGGAGCGCACCGATGGCGATCACGATGTACGGCACGACGTGGTGCTCGGACTGCAAGCGGGCCAAGCAGTTCTTCGGTGAGCAGCGAGTGCGCTACGACTATGTCGACGTCGACCAAAGTGCGCAAGGTCGCGCGATCGTCGAGTCGTACAACGACGGCAAGGACATCATCCCGACGATCGTCTTTGACGACGGCAGCGTGCTGGTCGAACCGAGCAATGCCGAACTCGCAGCGAAACTCGGCCTGCAAACCGAAGCGCAATGCGACTTCTACGACGTCATCATC
>JBBRLC010000181.1:0-4217 GCA_038231595.1 Candidatus Nanopelagicales bacterium
CACAACGAACGGCTCTACGAGTCGAGTTTCAAAGCCCAATTCATTTCCGGCATCATCCAGCCAGCACTCACATTCATCGGCAATCTCAACTACGTCTTCGTCGCTGTCGTCGGCGGATTGCAAGTGACCACTGGTGCCATTTCGATTGGCAGCGTCCAGGCGTTCATCCAATATTCGAGGCAGTTCAGCCAACCGATCACCCAAGTTGCCAGCATGGCGAATCTGCTTCAGTCCGGAGTCGCCTCAGTGGAACGGGTTTTCGAATTTCTCGACGCAGACGAGCAGTCCCCGGACCCGCTGGATTCTCTTCCTCGCCACGATGTACGAGGTCGCGTCGCGTTCGAGCACGTGGCTTTCCGCTACCAGCCTGAGACGCCCCTGATCGAGGACCTGTCGCTGACGGTGGAACCGGGTCACACCGTCGCGATCGTCGGACCGACCGGCGCGGGCAAGACCACGCTCGTCAATCTGATCATGCGTTTCTACGAAGTGTCCGGTGGCCGAATCACGCTGGATGGGCGCGACATCACGACGATGACTCGCGATGAGTTGCGTTCCAATATCGGCATGGTGTTGCAGGAAACCTGGCTGTTTGGAGGGACGGTCGCGGAGAACATCGCATATGGCGTCGACTCGGCGACACCTGACGAGATCGTGGCTGCGGCGCGGGCAACCTACGTCGATCGCTTCGTGCGCACCTTGCCCGACGGATACGAAACTGTCCTCGATGACGATGGAGCGAGTGTCAGCGCGGGTGAAAAGCAACTCATCACTATCGCTCGCGCCTTCCTCGCAGAACCTTTGATTCTGATCCTCGATGAGGCAACGAGTTCGGTCGACACCCGGACTGAAGTATTGATTCAGCGAGCGATGTCGACGTTGCGAAAGGGGCGTACAAGTTTTGTGATTGCCCATCGGTTGTCGACCATTCGGGATGCCGACACGATTTTGGTAATGGAAGACGGGCGAATCGTGGAGCAGGGAAATCACGATGACCTGTTGGCCGCGAATGGAGCGTACGCCCGGCTCTACGCCGCCCAATTCAGCCAAGCCCTCGAAGTCGAGGCCTAGCGCGACCCACGACCGGTAGGGTGGCTGCTGGTGTGCCGGGAAGTCTGGTCGGCGTAGTTTCAGCGACGCCGATTCGGTAAACCCGGGAGGACAACGTGTCCGCGCTTGAGGTCGTTCTCGCGCTCGTTGCCTTCGCCGCAGTCGTGGCGATTGTGGCCGAAAGGGTTCGCATCCCGGCGCCATCGCTGCTGGTCGTGGCAGGTCTCCTGGTTGGGCTCGCAAGCAGTTCGTTCTCCGTCGATATTCCACCCGAGTTCGTCAGTGTTGTCGTGCTTCCGCCGCTTCTGTACGCCGCCGCTACCGATGTGTCGATGCGCGAATTCCGAGCCGTGCTGCGTCCGGTGTTCGTGCTCGCTATCGGGCTAGTTGCGTTCACCGCCATCGTGGTGGCGTTCACCGTGCACGGTTTGGCGCCCCAGGTGACGCTGACAGTCGCATTCGTTCTCGGTGCCATTGTCGCCAGTACGGACCCGGTGGCGGTGAGTGCGCTGGCACGACGTTTGCGGCTGCCGCCACGCCTGCTGGCCTTGGTTCAAGGCGAGAGCCTCCTCAACGATGCGACCTCGCTGGTCTTGTTCAGCGTCGCCGTTGGGATTGTGGTGTCAGGGACGACAGTCTCATCCACCAGCGTGATTGGCCAATTCATCTGGCTAGGAGGTGGTGGCGCGCTCGTTGGTTTCGCCATGGGCTGGGTCGTCGAACGAATCCGTCGACGAACCCATGACGCGGTCCTCCACACCGTCATTGCGTTATTGACGCCGTACGTCGTTTTCATTCTGGCAGAGGCGATTCACGCGTCTGGAGTCACCGCCGTCGTCGTATTTGGGCTGAGCTTGAGTCGTCGAGGTGACTTAGATTTGCGCGGGCAGGTGCGACTCCAGGTCGCGCACTTTTATGCTGTGATCATCTTCCTGTTGGAGAGTCTGGCCTTCGCGCTCATCGGATTGGAGTTGCCGACGCTTGTTCGTCGGCTCTCGCCCTCGGATCGCGAATCGCTGTGGGTGGCCGTCGCGGTGACGGCGGCGGTGATACTCACCCGCGTTGTCTGGGTCTTTCCGATGGGCGCTATTCGTCGAGTTGTCGGTGTACGCGAGCGAGTGGCCGAGTCGGTGGCGCCGTGGCGAGTCCTCGTTGTGGTGTCGTGGGTGGGGACGCGCGGGGTCGTGCCGCTTGCCGCTGCATTGTCGATCCCGGTGCTTCGCGATGACGGCATGCCGTTTCCGGAGCGGGATCTCATTCTCGCTCTTGCCATCAGTTGCATCATCTTGACGTTGCTGATTCAGGGGCTGACGCTCGAGCCACTCGTGCGACGACTCAATGTCCGCACCAACAAGGTGACGCTAGAGCGTGAGAAGGCCTGGGCGGAGCAGGCCGCGGCAAAATCCGCACTCGCTAGTATCGACGATCTTGATGGGGACGAAATTCCAGACAAAGTGATCGACAAGCTTCGATTGGAGTGGGAATCGCGCGTTCGCCGTGCGCGTCGATTGGTCGATGACTTTGACAACGACAACGCAGACCGCGAATCGCAGCGGACAGCCACGTCGGATGCCGCCTATCGAAGTGCGCGATTAGCGCTACTTTCGGTGGAATCGGAACAGTTAGCGTCGTTGCGCGAGGACGGCAGAATCAGCGAGTCCGTAAGACGTGAGATTCAGCGCTCCTTGGACCTTGAAGAAGCGGCTCTCAGCGACAACGAGAAATAGTTTCATCTATGTCTTCGGTGGTTGTTCGCGGATTGATCGTGCACAGGCGCAAGACTTGACGACCACGAATTCGAGTGCAACTCACGGCTGCAAACCCCGAATTAGTGAGACGTTCGGCCGCTTTGATGTGCCACTCATCGTCGTGCTCACGGCGTACGTAGGTTACGACGCCGAGATGTGCGGGCGTCACGACTTCCCACTCCGGATCAGCATTCAGGACGGACTCGGCGTAAACCGCGTTGTCGATACCCCGCTGGATGGCGTGCGAGATTCGCGTGGTTCCGTGAGTTGTGAACGTCAGCCACAATTTGAGACCCCGTGCTCGGCGACTCAGCTCGGGGCTGCGATTTCGCAGGTCAACCTCGTCGCCGATCCCCCGAACGTCGCGCAGATATTCGGGGTTCATCGTAAACGCCGCTTCTAGTGCACCGGGGTGGCGAATAAGTACGCAGGCGACATCGAATGGCTGAAACAGCCACTTGTGTGGATCAATGACGAGCGAGTCGGCGCGTTCGAGACCACGAAGCACGCCTCGGCCGTCTTCGGTCAGCGCCGCCGGTGCGCCGTATGCCCCGTCGACGTGGAACCAGAGATCGAACTCGGCACAAAGATCCGCGATGCCGGGAAGGTCGTCAACGAAACCGGTGTTGGTGCTTCCCGCTGTCCCAATCACGATGCGGGGTTGCAAGCCACCCGCTTGATCCGTCGCGATGGCCGCACGTACCGAGTTCGCCGTGAGTCGAAGTTCGTCACCAGTGTCGATGATCCGAACGTGAGCCGGGGAAACGCCGATGATGTGCAGTGCACGCACGATCGAACTGTGCGTTTGGTCGGAAAGATAAATGACGCCAGCACCTTTGGCGTTGCGCGCAGCGACAAGGGCAGTCAAGTTGGCCATCGATCCGCCGCTAGCGAGAACACCCTCACTTCCCTCGGGGAAACCTATGAGGGACCTAATCCAGTCCAACGCGACGAGTTCGATCGCCGTTGGTCCCCCTGCGCCCCCCCACGACGCCGCAATCGTGTTAAAGCCGACCCCGAGCCAATCGCCGAGGACGCCGGTATACGACGAAGGCCCGGGGACGCGGGCGAAGTAACGCGGATGGTCACTGTGTTGTTTTGTCTCGAGGGCGACATCGGCCAGGAGTTCGAGCGCAATCAGCGGGTCGCTTGGTTCGCTAGGTGGAGGCCCACCGAACTGGGGCATCAGCTCAGCCGGGGTGCGCGCCACGATTGCAGGACCGCTGTCGAGGTTATGCGCCCGCGCCACGATTCGATCGACGAGCCAGTAACCCAATCGCCGAAACTCATCGGCCGACATCCCCAGGGCATCGATGCCCGAATCGGGTCCGTCTCCGGTCTTGGGTGCGTCGTCCGGACGGTCTGATTTCCCACTCATACCGAAAAGTCCACCCCTTGCGCGAGTGGCAAGGAGTCGGA
>JBBRLC010000182.1:0-4195 GCA_038231595.1 Candidatus Nanopelagicales bacterium
AAGAAGCGGATGAAGATGGTTGGGCGAGTCGAAGTGCCGCAGGAGGCGTTCATTGCCGCGCTGTAGACTGACGACTCCGCCGGCAGAGCGACTCGCTAGTCCGTCGGGTTCGCGATGGTCAATGCTGCACTTGAGGGGGAAGTCGCCCCGGTTGATGGGCGGCTTCCGGACGAGTCGGTCGCTGATTTTGCCGATGGACCCGGGCGCGCGTTCGGGTTTTACGTGCACGTGCCCTATTGCGCAACTCGCTGCGGCTACTGCGATTTCAATACCTACACCGCGGAAGAACTCGGCCCAGGTGTTTCTCGAACTGACTACGCGCAGACGGCCGCAGGCGAGGTTCGATTCGCACGCGGTGTCCTCGGCGACGCCGGCCGAGCGGTCGACACAGTCTTCTTCGGTGGGGGCACGCCCACGCTCCTGCCTGCGGAGCACCTGATCGCACTGTTGGACTCAATTCGCCACGAGTTTGGTATCGCTGAGGGGGCCGAAGTTACGACGGAGGCCAACCCAGATTCGGTGACCCCGGAGTCACTCGCGCGGTTGAGGGAAGGCGGATTTACTCGGGTCTCCTTCGGCATGCAAAGCTCCTCGCCGCACGTGTTGGCCGTCCTCGAGCGAACGCACACACCCGATCGAGCCCTCGACGCCGTGAATTGGGCCAAGGACGCGGGCTTCGAACACGTCAACGTCGATCTCATCTATGGAACTCCTGGCGAAACCGCGGATGACTTCTCCCGCTCGCTCCACATCGCGATTGCAACGGGTGTGGATCACGTGTCGGCGTACGCACTGGTGGTCGAAGATGGAACGCGGCTCGGCCGCTTGGTGGCACTCGGTGAAATGCCCGTCCCGGACGATGACGTCGCTGCGGCCCGTTACGAAGTCGCCGATCGACTGCTGACCGACGCTGGCTTCGAGTGGTACGAGGTGTCGAATTGGGCGCGACCGGGCGGCGAATGCCGGCACAACCTCGGCTACTGGTCCGACGGAAATTGGTGGGGGATCGGGCCGGGTGCCCACAGTCACGTCGCGGGGGTGCGGTGGTGGAACGTCAAGCACCCTTCGGCGTACACCGATCGAGTCGCGGCAGGGCAATCACCAGCACTCGCGAGAGAAGTCCTCACTCCTCAAACGCGTGCGATGGAAAGGATCATGCTCGAGACGAGGCTTCGCACGGGATTGGCTCTCGACGCCCTGGGTTCGCACGGCCGCGACGCCGCTGCTCGCTCAGCGCTCAGTGGACTCATCGAATCGCACGCGTTGGAGGCGGGGCGCGTGGTGCTCACGAGGCGCGGGAGATTGCTGGGGGATCGAGTCGTGGGCGACCTCATTGATCCAACACAGTGATCCATCCGGCGCAGGATCGGATTGACCCGCCTGCGTGATCCGCCTGGGTGCCGGGCGACACGCCACCCCAACGGACCTTAGGACGTCGCTTATGACGCACTCCCAGTGACACCCTGGCCTCATATGGGCGCGTGACTTGCTCCGGCGAGAAGCGATCGCCTCGGTAAGTCGTGACTGGAGGCGCCGAGTGACTGTCGACGAACCGTCGATGCCATCGCCCTCGAAGCCCGCGACGGCGGGTACGTCGGTCGCTCAATTGGAGATGCCGCGTCTGACCGACGACGTACGCGGCACCCTTGCCCTGCTCACCGAGGGCGTTCTCATCGTGTCTTTTGCCGGGCGCATCATCGAAGCCAACGACGTGGGTGCTACGTATCTTGGTTTCACGCGCGAGGAGTTGCTGTCCGGCGAGATCGGTTCAGACAGTTTTCGGGTTCGCGACGCTGATGGGATCCCGATTCACGGTGACGAGACCCCGATCGGGCGGTGCCGACTCACCCGGCTTCGGGTCGCGCGAACAAGGATTGGGATTGACATCGACGACGGAATTCGGTGGGTGGAGTGTGCTGCGACCCCGATGACTGCCGAGGACGGCGACGATGTGGTTCTCGCCACCCTGCACGACGTCACCAGTCAGGTGAACGCCGAGAACGCTCTCAAGGAATCCGAACAGCTCTTCCGGCTTCTCGCCGACTCTGCTGTCGACATTGTGTCGCTGATCGATCCGGACAAGGGGTTGGTCTATGTCTCACCGGCAATCAAACCCGTACTGGGATTTGAACCGGAAGAAATTGATCGACACGAGTGGAAGAACTACATCCATCCCGACGATCTACACGTCTTCCAGTCAATGATCGAAGATCGGCACGCGGGTAACGACGAGGTTTGGGCGACCTTTCGAGCCGTGCACCGAGACGGTCACGCCGTCTGGCTTGACTTGGTGATGCGCACTCAGGTTTCCGGCGATGACGGCCATGTGCGTGTGCTTGCCGTTGGTCGAGACGTCTCAGCCCGGATGAAGGTCGAACAAGCGTTGCAGTCCAGCGAAGCCCGGTGGCGTACGGCGTTCGACCACGGACCGACGGGCCAGGCGTTGGTGGGTGCCGACGGCGTGCCGGTCGCGGTCAATCGCGCGCTTCAAGTCATCACCGGGGTGACTGAGGTTCAACTGCAGCGCACCCCGCTCGTAGATCGGGTCCACCCCACAGATCGACCGTTGCTCATTGCCAGCATCCAAGGTGCCTGGGACGGCGACGAAGATCCACCCGACGTTGAAGTGCGCATGACTACCGTCGATGAAACGCATCGTTGGGTTCGAGTCAGCGTCGCGCCGGTTCCCGGCGACGAAGGTCAATCGACTTACCTCGTCGTTCAGATTCTCGATGTCGACCAGCAGGTACGCGCCGCTCACCTGCTTCGCCATCAAGCCGCTCACGATTCGCTCACGGGCGTTCTCAATCGAGCAACGCTCACCTCCCATCTGGAATCAGCCTTGCGGCGGGCCCGCTCCGGTTCGTGTGTTGCTGTCTGTTTTGTCGACCTCGATGGATTCAAAGCGGCCAACGACAGCCTCGGACACGAGGCCGGAGACCGCATGCTGGTGACAACCGGCGAGAGACTCGCGCAGCGAGCGCGATCAGGTGACGTCGTAGGTCGGCTCGGCGGCGACGAGTTCCTCGTGGTGGCCGAGGGTTTACGCGGCCCGCAAGACGCGAACGCGCTGGCCGAGCGACTCCGCGAAGGCTTCATTGAACCCATCGATATCGAAGGTCAGTCCTACGTGTTGAGTGCCTCCATCGGCGTCGCCTTGTCCGATGGTTCCGACGATGCAGCGGCGGTGCTGCGCGATGCAGACGCCGCGATGTACGACGCGAAGCGACGCGGCCGATCGCGCTGGCAACTCTTTGATGACGCTCTTGCTGCTGAGCGAGTGGACCGATTTGCGCTTGAGAACGATCTTCGCCAGGCGATGGTCGATGAACGGCTGCGACTTCACTTTCAGCCGATCGTGAGCCTCGCAGACCACTCGGTACACGCCTACGAGGCGCTGATGCGCGTGGATCATCCAACGCGTGGACTGCTCACGCCGGACGCTTTCCTTCAGACCGCTGAGGACAGTGACCTGATTGTCCCGATGGGGGAGTGGGCGTGCGACGCCGCGATTCGCGAGGCGGTTCGTTGGGGCGCAGATGAGGGACCGTGGGTGTCGATCAACGTTTCGACCCGTCAACTCAGCGAAGTCGGATTCGCGGACATCGTGATCGGGTTGCTCGAGCGACACGGTCTGTCCGCCCATCGACTCGTTCTAGAAGTCACCGAATCAGCGCTGCTGGATCGTCGAGTAGATGGCAGCGATTTACGGCGGTTGGATTCCTTGGGCGTACGGATTGCCCTAGATGATTTCGGTACCGGCTATTCGAGTCTCACTCATCTACGGGATCTACCGGTCAAGGTGCTCAAACTGGATCGCAGTTTCATCGGCGATCTTGGCCGTGATCCTGGGTCCACGGCGATCGTGCGAGCCGTTGTCCAATTGGCCCGTTCGCTCGGGCTTCACACGGTCGCCGAAGGCGTCGAACTTGAAGATCAGGCCGAGCTGCTCAAGTCCTTTGGCTGCGATTCGGCTCAGGGCTACTACTTCGGTCGACCGATCGCTAACCCGCGTCCGTAGCCGCGCACGTACACTGGCACTCGGCTTTCGACAGTGCCAGTGTTTCGACAGTGCCAGTGTTTCGACAGTGCCAGTGTTTCGACAGTGCCAGTGTTTCGACAGTGCCAGTGTTTCGACAGTGCCAGTGTTTCGACAGTGCCAGTGTTTCGACAGTGCCAGTGCTGAGGTGTGGAG
>JBBRLC010000183.1:0-4183 GCA_038231595.1 Candidatus Nanopelagicales bacterium
AACGTTTCGGCTGCGTTCAACCGGGTGGTCGTCGCTTGCAGCCTCGACGAGCGCTCCATCGCGTCAATTGCTGGGGAAGTTGACACCGAGCCTAGTTCTGAATCGAGGCAATTCTTTCTAGTCCTGAGGTGCGAAGTCACGACGAGGATCCGCGCCCATGCCTGCCTCGTGCCCGGCTAGCCGACTACCCTGCGACTCGTGTCGATGATCGAGTACGCCGAAGCCCTGAAGGCCCTGGATTCCACCCTGAGCAGTGTGGAAACGGTGCTCGACGTACCTCAAATGGGACGCGACATCGCTGATCTCGAGGTGCAGGCCTCGGCGCCGGACCTATGGGACGACCAAGCCAAAGCGCAAACGATTACGTCGCGCTTGTCGTTCCTCCAGTCTGAATCCGCGCGAGTACGCTCATTGCGATCGCGCCTCGACGACCTCGGCGTTCTCTTTGAACTGGCCGAGGCCGAAGGCGACGCGGACAGCACCGCCGAGGCCGAGCGCGAACTCGACGCGATGACCAAGTCGATCGGTGAACTCGAGGTTCGCACGTTGTTGTCGGGCGAGTACGACGCGCGCGAAGCCCTCGTGACGATTCGCTCGGAGGCGGGCGGTGTTGATGCCGCGGACTGGGCCGAGATGCTGCTTCGCATGTACACGCGTTATTGCGAGCGTCACAGCTGGAAGTTCGAGGTCTACGAAACGTCGTGGGCTGAAGAAGCCGGGATCAAGTCGGCCACGTTCGCGGTCAAGGCGCCGTACGCATACGGAACTCTGTCTATTGAGCAAGGCACGCATCGGCTCGTACGCATTTCCCCGTTCGACAATCAGGGCCGACGTCAGACATCGTTCGCCGGTGTCGAAGTGATTCCGGTGGTCGAGCAAACCGACTCCATTGAGATCCCTGAAGACGATTTACGAGTCGACGTCTATCGATCAAGCGGACCGGGTGGTCAAGGCGTCAACACGACCGACTCCGCCGTCCGCCTCACTCACATTCCCACCGGAATTGTCGTGTCGTGCCAAAACGAACGCTCACAGTTGCAGAACAAAGCAACCGCGATGGCCGTGCTGCAAGCGAAGTTGTTGCAGCGCAAGCGCCAGGAAGATCGCGAAAAGATGGACGCACTGAAGGGCGACAACTCCGGGTCGTGGGGCAACCAGATGAGGTCCTACGTCTTGCATCCGTACCAGATGGTCAAGGACCTGCGCACGGACTACGAGACCGGCAACACCACCGCGGTGCTCGATGGCGAGATCGACGACTTCATCGAATCCGGCATTCGGTGGCGCCGCCAACAGCAGTCCTAACCCCCCTCCTTCACCGGTGAGGGAGTGCAGCGAAACTCGCTTGGTTCACCGGTGAGGGAGTGGCCTTAGACGCCAGGAAGCCCCGAGAGGGGGATCTCGGGGCCGCTACCTGGAGGTGCGCCAAAGGGGGAGGGAGGCGCATGTTGCGAGAGACCGGTGCCGCCCGTGGTCGTGTCGCGGATGCGACGTGGGTCCCGCAGCGGGTGCGGGCGGGGAATCCCCAACCGTGGGCACGTTCCTTGCCTCGTTCCTGCTATCGACCAGAACATCGCGTTCCTGAAGCAATTAACCGGGGGGCTTTAGTAAAGAATTAGTAAAGGAGTCGCAGGGCATTTCACTGAGATTCGGCACGTACACTCGCCGAGTCCGCCTTCCCAATCTTCGGAGTTCCCCCTCGTGATCCGCTTCGACGGTGTGAGCAAGCTGTACCCGAACCAGACCCGCCCCGCTCTGGACGACGTCTCCGTCGACATCGAGAAGGGAGAGTTCGTCTTCCTCGTCGGCACCTCCGGCTCCGGTAAGTCGACATTTCTTCGCCTCTGCCTCAAGGAGGAGCGGCCCACCAAGGGAGCGGTCAACGTCGCGGGCAAGAACCTCAACACGCTGTCCCGCTGGCGAGTCCCGACGCTGAGGCGCCAAATCGGCACCGTTTTTCAAGACTTCCGCCTGCTCCCGAACAAGACAGTCTTTCAGAACGTGGCATTCGCCCTTGAAGTGCTTGGCAAGTCCGACAACCACATCGCCAAGACCGTGCCCGAAGTCCTCGACCTGGTCGGGCTGGCTGGCAAAGAGCAGCGCATGCCCGGTGAGCTCTCTGGTGGCGAGCAGCAGCGTGTGGCCGTGGCTCGTGCCTTCGTCAATCGCCCGATGATCTTGATTGCGGATGAGCCCACCGGGAACCTCGACCCCAACACAAGCGTCGGCATCATGAAGCTCCTCGACCGCATCAACCGCACCGGCACCACCGTCGTCATGGCCACCCATGACGCGGCCATCGTCGACCAGATGCGCAAGCGCGTTGTCGAACTCGATGGCGGACATCTCGTGCGAGATCAATCGCGCGGCGTGTACGGCTATTCGCGCTAAGACCCACACCGAGATCCACGACCTCGTCCACGCAATCCACGCCACCTGACCAGAAGGAAACCCACCAGCATGCGGGCACGCTTTGTAGCCAGCGAGGTTAGGATCGGCCTGCTTCGCAACCTCGGCATGTCCATCGCCGTAACGCTGACGGTGGCTGTGTCGCTGGGTCTCTTCGGTGGCGGCCTTCTGATGGTGTCGCAGGTCAACACAATGAAGGATTTCTGGTACGACCGGGTCGAAGTCTCCGTCTTCCTGTGCAACAAGACTTCTGACACGCCGTCGTGCAAGGGCGGACAGGTAACGCCGGCGCAACGCGAGCAAATCCGTACGGACTTGAATTCGCTGAAGCCCCTGGTGGAAGACATCTTCTACGAGTCCTCGCAGGAAGCCTTCCAACGCTTCAAGGATCGCTACAAGAACTCCGCGATTCTCGACACCGTGACAGCGGACGCCCTGCCGGAGTCGTTCCGAATCAAGCTCTCAGACCCGACGAAGTTTGCGGTGATCGCGTCCGCCTTCCAAGGCAGACCCGGTGTCGACCAAGTCCAAGACGAACGCGCGCTCTTACAAAATCTCTTCGACGTTCTTGGCGGCGCGAAGGCCTTGGCCTTCGTGGTCGCTGGCGTGATGCTGTTAGTGACACTCCTGTTGGTGGCCAACGCCATGCAACTAGCTGCCGCGAGTCGAAAACGCGAGACCGGTGTCATGCGACTCGTCGGCGCGAGCAACTTCTATATCCAGTTACCGTTCTTGTTGGAGGCCGCCATTGCTGCGGCTCTGGGCTGCGTACTCGCCTCGTTGTCACTGATTCTCTTCAAACATTTTGTTATTGATGACAAGTTGACGAGTACGTTCAAGTTCACTCCCTTCATCGGTTGGGAGTCGGTGTGGGTGATCATTCCAGTCCTGTTCGTGGTGGGGATCGGGCTGAGCGTGGTCTCCGCGTTCTTCACCCTGCTCCGATACTTGAAGGTCTAACTGCTTCTGCGTGCTGGGGCGGTGGCTCCGCGACTCGGATCTGCGTTGGTCCCGAGGTCGCAGGGCCTCCGGGGGTAGCCTCATAGGTCCGTACGATCCGTGGCGCTCACGAGAGGAGCACGCGTGCGCCCCCTTCCCCACGTACGCGGCACTTCTGCGCGCCCCACTTCTAGTGACCGCGTTTCCGAGCGCCCACCCACCCTGCGCGGTTCCACTCTTGCGCTGCTGCTCGCAATAGTGGCCGCGCTGAGCATTGCGACCTTGCCGACGCCAGCAGTTGCGCGCGATGACATCAACAAGCAAGTCAACAACGCGAGCGACGACGTCGCTGCTGCCAACAAATCAGTAGCGCGCGCAGCCGCCCAGTTGCGCGATGCCACCGCGGCTCTCCCGGCGGCTGTGGCCGCGGCGGCGAGTGCGCTGCAGGCGTACCAGAAGGCGCAGGCACAAGATCGCATCGTCGAGGCCGAACTTGAACGCGCGACGACGGCGGCGCTGAGGTCACAACAGCAACTCGACGCTGCCCAGGCACGAATCGACCTGATGCACGCGCGAGTCGATCGCTTTGCCAGCCAGCTCTATATGGAGGGACCGCTCGCCAACCTCGCGGTCATCTTGGAGGCGCAAGATCCGACTGACTTTGCGGCCAGCATCCATGCGGTCGATAGCGCCTCAAAGTCGAACCTTCGTACCTTTGCCGACCTCAACGCCGCGAAAGCCGACTTCGCTTTCAAGAGCGCGCAGGCTGATGCGCTACAGGCCGAAGTGCGGGCGCGACGCAACGAGATCGCAAAACGCTTTGCGGCGGCGCAGG
>JBBRLC010000184.1:0-4170 GCA_038231595.1 Candidatus Nanopelagicales bacterium
GATTAGGTGTCGGTTGGCGCCGTAGATCAAGCCGCTGATGTCGTCTCGAGCCAGGAAGTCATGGGGAAATCCCAGGGTAGGTGCGGATGCCTCATCGAGACTCGCGACGTGTTCGGGTGACAGCGTCACGTCCAGCGATCCCAACGAGTCGGCGAGTTGAGCCGTGGGTCGTGCGCCGATGATGGGGATCACGTCTCGAGTGCGCAGCCAGGCCAGGGCCACCTGCGCCGGGGAAACCCCGGTGGCGGTGGCGACGTTAACGACGGCATCGCCGATGCGGATCCGGGACTCATCTGCGTTGTCCCCGTGGCGACGTGGTTCGTCCGCCATCGCTGGGGAACGATATTTGCCGGTGAGAATCCCACCGGCGAGCGGCCCCCACGCGGTGACGCCCAGGCCGAGGGCATGAGCCATCGGGAGGAGTTCGCGCTCAACTTCGCGTTGAGCCAACGAGTACTCGATCTGCAGCCCGATGAAGGGGGACCATCCGCGCAACTCAGCGATTGTCTGCAGTCGGGCGACTGCCCACGCGGGGGAATCTGAGATCCCGACATAGAGAACCTTGCCGCTCCGCACCGCGTCATCCAGAGCGCTCATAACCTCGACGGGTGAGGTCATGAAGTCCCACGCGTGCAACCAGAGGACATAGATGTAGACGGTGTTGAGTCGACTCAATGACATCTCCAGGGAGTTCCGCAGATTCTTCCGCGAGTTACCGCCAGCATTGGGGTCATTGGGATTCGTCGACAGGGTGTATTTCGTCGCGACGACCCAACGATCGCGGTCGTTGGCAATCAATTCCCCGACGTACGACTCGGCCGTGCCGTTGGTGTAGTTGACAGCAGTATCGATGAAGTTGCCGCCGGCTTCGGCATAGAACTCGAACTGAGCGCGACTGTTCGGTGCGTCCGCACCAAATCCCCAGTCAGAACCGAACGTCATCGTCCCTAGGGAGATTTCAGAGACTCGCAAGCCCGAGTCGCCGAGCAGTGTGTAGCGCATCATGGTCCTCTCAACTCAATAGGGAATCAGCCTATTGAGTTGAGGTTCGCGGCAAGTGAACTAGGCGCTGACTCCCAGTTTCGCCGGAGTGATAGCTGCCTCGATGTCGTCGGCGCACATGCGCGCACCTTCACCGCGCGTACGCGGGTATTCGGTCAACGCGATGCGGACGTAGATGCGCTCGCGCTCTTCTTCGGTAAGCCCGCCCCACACGCCGAATGGTTCACGGGCCCGAATTGCATAGTCCGCGCATTGGAGGCGTACCTCGCAACGAGCACAGACCGCTTTGGCGGCTTGGTCGCGCCGGGACCGAGTCGAGCCGCGTTCATGTTGCGGGTGGAAGAACAACTCCGTGTCGGCCTCGCGGCACGATCCGCGCTCCTGCCAATCCCATAGGGAATCGACGGGCACTTGGGCGAGTGGCTGCTGCGGCATGGGGAAGCCTCCGGGTGTACGCCAAGGGCTTCGCCTTGGCTACTGTGCGTGTTGGTTCATTACCTCACGTGACATTGTGGTCGCGACTCCGCCGGATGGGTGACCTCCGGTGGCGTTTCGGCCACGCGTCTGTCCCCCTATCGGCCGATCGAGTGGATTTCTTGAGTGGGTCAGCAGAGTGAGCGGAAGACGAATCCGCGCGCCGACAGGCGAGCCAAGATCGTCCGTAGCGCTCGGTAAGTCTGCACTCCGCCGATGCCGTCGTGCATCAGCACAATCGACCCACCCCGCGCTCGCGTCGCGACGTGAACGATTCTGCCAACACCGGGGTGTGACCAGTCGAGCGTGTCAAGAGTCCACATCGCGATGTGCAGACCCAGGCCGCCAGCGATGCGACGTACGCGTGCGTCATAGGAACCGTACGGCGGCCGCATGCACGTGGCTGGCCGGCCGGTCAACCGCCGGATCAAGGTGTTGACGGGTCGCAACTGTTTGTACGCGAGCAACCCGTCGGGTTGAATGCGGCGCAGGTCGGGATGGGTGTTGCTGTGGTTCTCCACTCGGTGACCGGCTTTTGCCTCAGCCGTCACGATTTTTGGGTTGTTTCGGACGTTGCGACCGATGACAAAGAATGTGGCTTGTGCGTGGTATCGCTTGAGGAGACCCAAGATCCGCGGAGTCCAATAGCGATGCGGGCCATCGTCAAAAGTCAGGTAGATGACGTTGCCTCCACGATGCGGGCGGACCAACGACAACGAGCGGTAGACAACGGGCGGCCACGTTGTGACAGGCAGCGCTGTGACAGGCAGCGCTGTGACAGGCAGCGTTGTCACGGGCAGCACCGTGAGAGGCCTAGCGGCCGGCACTGAGGCGGGTTTCGTGACGCTGCTTCGCGCGGCGCCCGAAACTGACGTGCTTTCTGAGGAGCTCGTGCTAACGGCGGTCGCGATGCTGGTGGATGTGAGGGCGACGAGTAGCGCACCCACGCACAACATCAATCCACGCCGGGATCTCCGTGCGGTCCGGTGGAGAGAAGGCATTGACGCAGCCTACGTCGATCGCGCCAGGATCCAATACTCATCAATGTCTTTGAGGCAATTCGGGTGACGGGGGTCCATGCTGTACTCGTGAGCGAATGGTTGGTGAGTTCCGTGCCTCGCCTTTCCTTGCCCCGGCTCGAACCGTTGAGTGGCCGATTGCTCGTGGCGTCGCTCTCGCTGACTGAGCCGAACTTTGCTCGTACCGTCGTATTGCTTCTGGATCATGACGCGGATGGCTCTCTCGGTCTGGTTCTCAATCGCCCCACCGATTGGCCAGCCGAGGATCCATTGCCGGTGTGGTCGGAGTACTTCGCGGGTCCGCCGGTCGTATTCGACGGAGGCCCGGTTTCGCCAGAGGGCGTCGTTGCGCTCGGCGCGAGTGCTCGAGTGTTTGCCGACGACGCCAGCGAGTTCGAGGGATTTCGGCCGATCACGTCGCGACTCGGATTGGTCGATTTGGATCAGGAACCGCAAGAACTCAGTGATGTCGTGCGGGCCATGCGCGTGTTTGCCGGGTACGCCGGGTGGGGGCCGGGACAGTTGGATGTCGAGATCGTCGAAGGCGACTGGTACGTCGTCGAAGGTTTGTCGGGCGATGCATTCAGCACCGACCCCACGGGTCTGTGGCATTGCGTGCTTCGGCGCCAACCCAACGAGCTCGCCTTCGTCGCCGCTTACCCCGCCGATGTCGGTGTGAACTAGGCACCTTCGACAGGGATCGTCCGCGACGCTCGGTGGCGGCACCTAGAATCGGTCCATGACGAGTACGCCTGACTTCGAGCCAGCTGGCACCACGCTCCTTGAGGAGGTGATGCGCCCCCAGCTCGACGAGGGCGACCATGAGCGGTTTGCGCACTATGTGCAGAAGAACAAGATCGTCGAAAGCGCGGTGGTTGGCACTCCAGTAATCGCGTTGTGCGGGAAGGTCTGGGTCCCGAATCGCGACCCTGGGAAGTTTCCGGTCTGTCCGGAGTGCAAGGAGATTTACGAGTCCATTCCTACGGGTGGTGCGGGGGGCGACGACTCCTGACCGCGCACCCCGAGGTCCCGGAACCAGAACTCACCACCCGACCGGCTGAGTCGTCTGCGCACACCGGTATTGATCCGGCGCTGTTGTCTCCGCAATTTCGGGGACTGACCGTCGGCATCATCACGGTCATCACCCTGGTTGCATTCGAGGGCATTGGTGTGATGACGGCGATGCCGGTTGCCGTGCGGGAACTGAACGGTCTTGGGGCGTACGCCTGGGCGTTCAACGGCTACATCGTGACCACTTTGGTGGCGATGGTGGTGTCGGGTCAACAGTGCGACGCAATTGGGCCGCGTCGACCGCTCGCGGCTGCCATCGTCTTGTTTTGTACCGGTGCCGTCATCGCCGGTACGGCGCCATCGATGATCGTGTTCGTTGCTGGTCGGATGGTGCAAGGTTTGGGTGGTGGCGCCCTGATCGTGGCGGTCTACGTGGTGATCGGCCGGGTTTTCCCCGACAGCTTGAAGCCGCGAGCATTTAGTGCACTCGCGGCGGCGTGGGTTTTGCCCGCCCTCATTGGGCCGGTGGCGGCAGGATTCCTCGCGGATCACTGGTCGTGGCGAGTGGTATTTCTGCTGGTTCCGTTTTTCGCACTCCCGCCACTGATGGTGCTCATCCCACGACTGCGCGCCCACGACGGAGCCCTCGGCGACATCAGCAACA
>JBBRLC010000185.1:0-4158 GCA_038231595.1 Candidatus Nanopelagicales bacterium
GAACCCCACCCCGTTCGTGTGGCACAAAACCGCCGACCAGATCCTCGAACGCCTGGCCGGCTACTGCACCGCCATCAACGAACGAGCAACCGCATGACCCAACACTTTTCACGGCGCTTCAAGCGTCCAGGACACTAGGCGATCCGTCGCAGCGACGCAACGAACCCACCGTATGCATTGTCCAAAGTTGAGAACGGCGTTGCGTCGCGGCGCCGCCGTATTCACCACCGTGCTCGCGATCGCCTCGAGCGCTGGGCCCGCGGTCGGCGCGCCGGTCGGGAATCGTCGACCGATCGCGGTTTCAGTCCCGTCCGAACCCGCGGAGCTCGGCGCCGGACACATCGGTACCGTTCCCATTCGGATCGTGAATCCAGGCTCGACACGAGTGACCGTCAAGATCAGCGGCCGCGGCGTGAGCCTCGGCGACGACGGTCGCGCGACGATGACCGATCGTGATCCGATCTGGGACGGTCGGGTCGAGTTCCCATCGCAACCTATTGCCATCGCGGCGCGGAGCTACCAAGACGTCAGTCTGGTGGTGCGAATGCCGGCCCGCATCGATCCAGACTTGTACTTCATCGGCTTCCTCGTCACGCCGCTATCCGACGTGAAAGCCAATCTCACCTACGTAAACCAGATCGGCTCGTACGTCACGATCGACGTTCCCGGCCCCCGGACTCGATTGCTCACCGCCGACCTCAACCTGTCGAGGTTCGCCATCGCGAGCAACGCCCGCGGGACGTTGCGCATCCACAATGCTGGAAAAGCGGCCGCGATCTTCTGGGGTGAGAACGTCACGACTGCGGCCCCTGGATCAGCCGTCTCGCGCCAGCCGCGCATCGACCGATCCCTCCTCCCGAAGGGGCGATCCCGCACAATCGTGATCGACGAACAACCATCATTTCCCTTCGCGTTCGTCACCGTGCACATCCACCTCTTTTACGCTGGCCGAACCGACGCAACCACGAAAGAAGTCACCCTCACCCGAACCGCGCTCGTCATTTCACCCGTCGCGCTTGTCCTCCTTGGAGGCGTGATCCTCAGCGTGTCGCTCTGGCTCGTCCATCGACGGCGAAAGCGAACCGCCAGAAAACGCGCTGGGCCGAGAGCCGCCCGTCGCGAGCCTTCCCGAAACAACCACAACCCGAAGCCGCGGGCCTGGTCCGCTCGGCGACGCGTTCGTGGCCGCTCGGCGGCTCGCCTTGATCGACAGCTCGCACGCGTACGCGGGAGCTCCGAATCCCGATGACGGCGGCGCCGAAACGAATGATCGAGACGAACCGAGTCTTGCGGCTCGTTGGAGGGGTGCCCGACGGTGCACTCCGTCGCGAACGATCATCCGGTAGGTGCATCATTTCCTGAGTCGTTCGGTAGTCGAAGTCCGCGCGAAGTGACCGACCAGGATCAGAGCGTAGAGGTCGAATATCCCAACTTCATCGCGTCGCGGCCCGTCTCGACCCTCATCTGGGCGGATCGAACCTGACGTCGCGGTCGATGACGTGCGCCGCAAGCTCATCCAGCGTGACTTCGGCGGCGTCGGCCGAGTTCCGCATCAAGGCGAGCGCCTCATCCATTGTGCAGTCGGCTTGCATTGAGACCATGCCTTGCGCCTGATGAACCAGGTTCGAGTGCGGGGACGGATCCGACGCCAGGTTGATCTCTGCCGGAATCGCGCAATGATGCAGCAGGCAACCCGCGCCGATGATAACGAACTGCGCCGGCCCGGACGCGCTCGCAGGATCTTCTCGGAACGCCAGCGGAAGATCGAGTGACGTCACGCGAACGCTTTCGCCGCAGAAGCGGCACGTAATCGGATCCATTTCGCGAACAGTTTCGCGCCAGCGTTCCTGACGGCTACAGATGCGGATGCATCATTTTCGATCATTTTCAAATCCTGAACCACGGCGGCCAGCCGTCGGACGGCGCGGGAGTTACCGCAAGAGCCGCCTACCGACAACAGCAGCAGTTCATTCAGACCCAGCACAAGATCGACGCTCGTCCTGCCACATTCAGTACGGCCAACAGGAAGCCGATCAGCACGTAATGCACGCTGCCGCCAGTCGCGACAGCGGATCCCAAACAACGCAGCGCACCGTCGTCCCGCCCACGAGCGACTCCAGCCGATCCCGACAAGGCTGCGAACGACTCTCATACCACTCGGCGCGCAACGACCGCGTGTCACCACCCCGCGAGGTCCTCAAGCGTGCAATCGGCGTACTCCGCCATGAGCGCCGCGATCTCCTCGTCCTGAGGTACGTAAGGGATCATCACCGGCGTGCCTCCCTTTCCGGTGGAATTCGGGCAACTTCAGACAGCTCGGTGAGGCCGAGGTTCAGTTGTTTGTGATGGCGATGGTGACGGTGCCGTTGGTGCAGGCGTTGAGGGTGTCGCAGGCTTGGTAGGTGTAGCTGTCGGTGCTGGTGTAGTTGTTTGTGGATGTGTAGGTGATGGTGCCGTCACCGTTGGCGATCGCGGTCCCGTGCGTCGGTGCGCTGAGTACGGTGATGGTGGTCGGGTCGATGGGTGCGTTGCCGGCGATTACGACGGAGTTGATTGAACTGGTCGTAGCGACGTTCTTCGACGTGACGACGGACAGACCGAACCCGATTGGTCCACCGGTTGGTGTGGTCGGGATGACGGTGATCGCGACGACGGCCTCATCGCAGTGGTTGCCGTTGTCGCAGGCGTGGTAGGTGAGTTGGTCGCTGCCGGAGTATCCGGGTGTGGGCGTGTAGGTGATGGTGCCGTCGGCGTTGGCGGTCGCGGTGCCGTGTGCAGGAACGGCGAATACCGACACGGATGTGGGTGTCATCGAGTGTGAGCCTTCAGCGACGTCATTGGCGATGACGACGATCTTGACTGCTCCGCTTTGCGCGACGGCGGCGACATCACCGATCAGGGTGATGGCTCCTCCACCGGTTCCGCTCATGACACGACCTGAAACCGTTGTGGACGTGCACGCCGATCCGGTGTCACAGACCTGGTACGTGAACGCATCGGTCCCGACGTAGTTGTTTGCGGGCGTGTAGGTGACGGTGTGGTTGCCGTTGATGATCGTGGCACCGTGGGCGGGCATGGCGATGATCGAGAGTGTGGCGGGCGAGAGGTTCATGTCGAGGTCGAAGTCGTTCGCGACAACGTCGAGGGTTCGAGCAACGTTCTTCGCGGTCGCGAAACCGTCCACGACCGCGACCGGCGACGCATTCGCGGAAACGATCGTGATGGTGGTGGTGGCGGTGGCGCAGACGGTCGGGATGTCGCAGACGGTGTAGGTGAAGGTGTCGGTCCCGACGTAGCCGGTGGTCGGTGTGTAGTCGATCGTGTGCGCGGAGCTGTTGACGGTCGCGGTGCCGTTGGCGGCGGGAGCGGCGATGGTGAGTGAGGTGGGGTCGAGGATGCCGAGCCCACCACTGTCGTTCGCGAGGACATCGATCGTGACGGGGGTGTCTTGGAGGGTGGTGGTCACGTCGTTGCCGAGCACGGGATGCGGATCGACCGTGATCCCAACGTTCGCGGTCGCGCAGCCACCCGTGACATCACATACCGCGTAGACGAAGTTGTCGGTGCCGGCGTAGCCGCCGGTCGGGGTGTAATCGATCACATGCCCCACCGTGTTCACGGTGGCGGTGCCGTTGGCAGGTGCGCTGATCACCGTCAAAGAGTTCGGGTCAAGAGTGCCGAGCCCACCACTGTCATTAGCGAGGACATCAACGGCGAGCGCGCCGGCGTCTTGTTGCGTTGTCGCGCTGTCGTCAACAACGGTCGGGACGGGCTGGACCGTGATCGTCACGTTCGCCGTGCCGCAACCGCCCGCCACATCACAGACCCGATACGTCAACGAGTCCGACCCTGCGTACGCGTTGCTCGCCGTGTAATCGATCATGTGCGCGACCGTGTCCACGGTCGCGGACCCATGCGCCGGCCCGGCCGCCACCGTCAGGCTCGACAGATCAAGCGTCCCCGACCCACCCGAATCATTCCCCAACACATCCACCGACACCGAACCGCCCTGCGCCACCACCCCAACATCTGGGCATCCCCCCGTTGAGCGGACACCTGACCCAGCCTGGAGGGCTTGGAAAGGAGTCTGATTATGGGACAGCAACGTCGACGGTTCTCGTCGGAGTTCAAGCGTGACGCGGTTGCGTTGGTGAAGTC
>JBBRLC010000186.1:0-4149 GCA_038231595.1 Candidatus Nanopelagicales bacterium
CGGCCAGCGGAATCGGCGCCGCCGCAGCGAAGGGGGCACTCACCGGGACGGACTCAAGGCCAACTTGGTCAGGAACCGCGGGAAGCGGAGTCGGCCGATCGCCGAACTCCGGTCCGGGTGTGAATGGACTTGCCTCCACGGATTCCTCCTGGACTGCGTGTGGGAACCCCTAGACAGGCGCCCGTCTCGAAGGGTCTTCGGCGCCAGGAGGGACGTGCTTGAGGATGCCGGCGTACGGATCAGGCGACGACGCGGAAGATCTCGTCGAGGGAAGTGATTCCCTGCGCCGCTTTGAGCAGCCCGTCCGTTCGCAGCGTCTGCATGCCAGACGCCCGAGCGGCAGCACCGATTTGAGTACTGGACGCGTGCTCCACGGTGAGGCGCTCAATCTCGTCGCTGCGCGGCATGACCTCGTGCAACGCGAGCCGACCCTTATAGCCCGTCTTCGAACACTGGGAACATCCCACCGGACGGAACAGCGTTGGCAACGGCTGACCGTCTTCCCAGGGGAACTTCACGGCGAGCAGTTGTTGCGGTGTCGGCGTGTACTCCTCGCGGCATTTCACGCACAACCTACGAGCGAGGCGTTGGGCGAGCACGCAGTCAACTGAGGATCCAACGAGGAACGGTTCGATTCCCATCTCGGTCAGTCGAGTGATCGCGCTGGGGGCGTCGTTGGTGTGCAACGTGGAGAGAACGAGGTGTCCCGTCAGGGCGGCTTCAGTCGCGATCAGCGCCGTCTCATGGTCGCGAATTTCACCGATCAACACGATGTCGGGGTCAGAACGCAAGATCGAGCGCAACGCGGCGGCGAAACTCAACCCGGCTTTGGTGTTCACCTGAACTTGGTTGATACCGGCGAGCCGGTACTCAACAGGGTCCTCGACGGTGATGATGTTGACTTCGGGCCGATTCACGATGTTCAACGTGGCGTACAACGTCGTCGACTTTCCTGAACCGGTGGGACCAGTTACCAGGATCATCCCGTACGGCTTGGTGAAACTCTGGGAGTAGCTCGCGTAGTTGTGGTCGCTGAACCCGAGATCCGACAAGTCCAAACGCGCCGTGGAGTTATCCAGGATTCGCATGACGACCTTTTCGCCCCACACGGTCGGCAGCGTCGCGACTCGGAGGTCGATTTTCTTGCCGTGTGCTTGAACTGAGAGTCGTCCATCCTGAGGAATGCGCCGCTCAGCGATATTGATGTCGGCCATGATCTTCAGCCGGCTAATAACCCCGGACTGGATGTTTTTGGGTGACCGCATCACTTCATGCAGCACACCATCGATGCGATATCGCACCCGTAAGTCGTGTTCGGCGGGCTCGAGGTGGATGTCAGACGCTCGGTCTTGAATCGCTTGAGTAATCAGCAAGTTGACGAACCGAACGATCGGGGCGTCCTCAACAATTTCCTTGACCTTGCTCAGGTCCTCTTCATCGTCTGAGGTGTCCAGAGCCATGGTGAGGTCATCGAGGTCCGAGTCGGCCCGGTAGTAGCGATCGATCGCGGCCATGACATCTGCACGCGTCGACACCACGGGGCGTACGTCCATCCCCGACGATGATCGGATGTCGTCGATGGCGAAAACGTTTGCGGGGTCGGCCATCGCCACGACGAGTTTGCCATCTTCGACGGCGATAGGCAGCGCCGTGTGGCGACGACAGACGGCACCGGAGACCATCCCGATTGCCGAGCCGTCCACGGCAATGTCGCCCAGATCAACAAATCGCATTCCGATTTGAGCAGCCAGAGCCGCCACGAGCTGACCCTCAGTCAGGACACCGCGCTCGACAAGAACCCGGCCCAGGCTGCGACCTTCGCGCTGGTGTTCGGAATAGGCGTCTTGGAGTTCCTGAGCGGAGACAAGACCATTCGAGAGCAAGATGTCGCCGAGTTGCTTCACGCCGATCCTCCTGTGCGGGCGGTCCGGGAGCGTCACCACTCCCGTTCCAGCCTTCGGCACAAGCGGCCTCCGGCTGTAGCCCACACGGGTGAGTCGAGGAGCCGGACTCAGCCCGGTGGCGCGAAGAACTCCAGCGCGATGTTGTCCGGATCTCGGAACGAGACGCCGGAGCCGTACGCCGCGTCTACGACCCCGCCGTGCGCGATTCCGAGTTCGTCCAGGCGCCCGGCCCACACTTCAAGATCGGCACGGTCCTTGCAGGCAAATGCCACGTGATCCAAACCAGGTCGGCGCGCTTCGAACGCCTCAGAGCTGGCGAGGTCGGGGAACTGATGAAGTCCCACGAGGTTGCCCGACCCCACCACCCAGACGACGTGGCGGAACGGCCCGGTGTCTTCGTCGAGCACCGGCTTGGAGCCGAAAAGTGTCTCATACCAGGGAATACTGCGATCTAAGTCGCTGACCGTGACTGCGACATGCGCAAGAGCTGGAAACTCGGCCATAGCCGACCTCTTTCAGCAGAAGTTGCGGCAAACCTACGCCTCCCAAGACGCGACTACACGCCGGATCGCGAACGAATTCCGGCGTACTGGCGGACCTGGGCGGTAACTGGGGTCACCGTGAATGTGACCTTTGTTCAATAGGTTTGAGCACATGCCACATTCATGCAAGGCGATCGGTATTAGCGGTGGGCTAGCCGGCGGGTGGTCATCTGGCCGGCGAGGTCTCTGAGCGTTTGGCCACGGAGATCTTCCGGGGCGATGAGGTATTGCGACCCATCGCGGAACACGAGGCCCACGGTCCCCGGATGCAACGGCTCAACCGGCAGAACCGGAAGAGCGGTCGAGGGGAGGGCTAAGGGGGTGGGAGCAAGCGGCGGTGCGGCTACCGAGGCAGCAAGAAGCAGTGAGACCTGGGGCACGTATGCCGTCGGCGTGGTGACCGCCGAAGCGCGATCTCCCGGGCCCGCCGCGCGATGGCGCCCAACGACCCCACCCACGCGAGAGGCGGACTTGCGACGCCAGGGCAACCACATGGCGATATCTATCCGTGCGCCGTCGCCGGCTCCACCTCGTGGAGCAACGCGTAGAGCAACGCCAACAGAACCGACTTGACCGATTCTTTGTCAGTCGCGTCGCACGCCAAGACTGGTACGTCGACGCCGATATCGAGCGCCGCGCGAAGAGCTGAGTCGAGTTCGTCGGTCAGGGTCTCAATTCGGTTGACGGCAACGACAAAGGGCACGGGTGCCATCGCACGAAATGCCGCGTTAATGGTGACGGCTTCGCGGAATGAGTCGGGTCGGGTGGCATCGACGAGCAAGACGTAACCGAGCATGCCTTCCCCGAGCACTTCCCACATGAAGTCGAAACGTTCTTGCCCTGGGGTACCGAAGAGGTAGAGCACCAAGTCTCGATCGATGCTGATGCGCCCAAAGTCCATGGCAACCGTGGTCTGAGCTTTCTGAGCGCGAGTCTCGTCGGTGATTCCGCGTTCGGTGGAGAGCACGGTGATCTCACTGATGGTCCGGATCAGCGTCGTCTTTCCGGCGGAAAAAGGCCCAGTCACAACGATCTTGACTGCTTGACCGCCATGACGGCGTCGACTACGTGGTGCCATGGCTATAGCCCCCGGACTCCGGCAATGAGTCTGAGCAGCAGACTCCGGTTGATAGATGGGTCGCGTTCGATTGCACTGGGATCAGCGGACTCGTCCAGGGCGACTGCAGCAGATCCTACCGAAGGTGGGCCGCCGGCAGTCGGTACGGCGACAAGCCCTGATGCCCGCGCAACGGCCGATGCTTCCGCGCGGGCCGCCGGACGCTCACTCTGGGCCCGGCGTCGAGGTGGCAGGAATGGCTCGGGGCGATCGGGTACGACATCGTCGCGATTCGGCCTGGTACGCCGCGCGGCCATTGAACTTGAGAGTTCTGTGTCGGTGTCCTCGGCTTCATCGTCGTCGTCGAAGCCGTCATCGAGGTCTTCGTCAGAATCGTCGTCGTCGCCACTCTCGGCCCGGCCGGTTCGGTCGACCTGGTCCGCCGAGTTATCGGCGTCATCGCCGAGGCCTGCCAGCGATGAGTGGCCGTCGCTGGACTCGGGGATCGGCTCTAATTCGGCCGGTGCTTCCGCCGGCGAATCCAATCGAGTGGTGACTACCTCAAGATCTTCGAGCGGTCCGAGCAGAGAAAGACGTCGCTCCACAACGCCGACATGATCAGCCGATGCCACGTCGCGGACGACCA
>JBBRLC010000187.1:0-4146 GCA_038231595.1 Candidatus Nanopelagicales bacterium
ACGAACCACCACCGGAAATTCTCGGCACCCCGCCGCGTCAAACACCACGGACTCCGGGAGTCCCCGACGGCCGCGCCTACGGGATCCGACTGTCGCTGGCAGACGTCAAAGGAATCTCCGAACGCGAAGTCGCTCACCTTGTCGTGGGCCAGCCGTACGCATCGCTGACGGACTTCTGGACCCGATCGGGGGTGGCTCGTCCGGTGGTCGAAAGGCTTGTGATTGCAGGCGGTTTCGACTCGATCTATGGGCTGGGATTCTCAGTCGGTGTACGCCGTCGCGGGCAAGTCACCCGACGCGATCTATTGCTTCAGATTGCCGACCTCGATCGTGATAGCCGGGCCACGACGCGGGCAACAATGCGGACCGAGCGCGGTCCACTGCGCACACGCGGCGTTGCTACGAACGCGGCCGCCGCCCCACCGGATCCCGATGTTCAACTGTCGTTCGGGCTCGATATGGGTATCGATCCGATGGTCGGCAGCGGTCTGGCGGAGATGAGTGCCGCCGATCGAGTACGCGCGGAGTTGGAGGTTCTCGGTCTCGACGTCAGTAACCATGTCCTGGACTTCTACGACTCCATGTTGCATGCCCTTGGCATTGTGCGTTCGCGTAACTTGTTGCAGACCCGATCCAACGCCCAGATTTTGATTGCCGGGGTGAAGGTGGCAACCCAGACACCGCCGGTGCGCAGCGGGCGTCGGGTCATCTTCTTGACCCTTGATGATTCCACCGGTCCAGTCGATGCCACTTTCTTCTCCGACGTCCAAGGTCCCTATGCAGCGACTGTGTTCGGTTCGTGGACGATGTTGGTGCGAGGAATTGTGCGGCGCACCGGCCCGCGTGGAGTGTCGCTGCGTGCCACTGGCGCATGGGATCTAGGGACTGTCCATCAGATTTGGCGTGATGCGTTGGCTCAAGGTGCATCAGCGCATCGCGCTAGCGATGCTGTCCTACAGGTCATTGCGAGTACGCCAGGACCTGAGGATCGGCAAGAGCTGCAAGGCCAACACGGCCAGCAAGGTCAACAACGCCAAAATCGCGTTCTTGTCCACCCGAGTGGGTATCGCCAATCGCCGTACGCCGACGTTGGTACACCGGGTGAGGACGTGAAGCGGCCACCAAGCAAGTTGTGGCACGCCAGTCCGGGCAGTAGCGGATGATGGCGTCGTGAGCCGTGGACAGATCCGTCGTACCCCTATGCAGGGGTCGAGTGACGTCGACGATTCGCTCACCACGATATTGCACATCGACATGGACGCTTTCTTCGCGTCGGTCGAACTCATTGAACGCCCGGACTTGCGCGGCAAGGCCGTCATCGTCGGTGGGGCCGGTGCGCGTGGTGTTGTGCTGAGCGCGACCTACGAAGCTCGCAGGTTCGGCGTTCATTCCGCCATGCCAATCGGCCGCGCGCGTCGACTGTGTCCGCATGCTGAAGTAATCGCGCCGACGTTTGGGCGCTACTCGGCAATCAGCGAAGAAGTGATGAAAATCTTCGCGTCAATCACGCCGTACGTCGAACCGTTGTCACTAGACGAAGCCTTCCTCGATGTTTCTGGTGCCGTACGTCGGATTGGATCGCCGCGTGTGATTGGTGAACTGATTCGGCACCGGGTGCGCTCCGAACTCGGCATCACCTGCTCGGTGGGAGCGGCATCGACGAAGTTTATTGCCAAGCTCGCGTCGACCCAGATCAAACCGGATGCCATGTTGGTGCTGCCCCCCGATCAGGTGATTGCGTTCCTCCATCCGCTCCCCGTCGGGGCGTTGTGGGGAGTCGGGGAGAAGACCGAGGAACGTCTCCGCCGACTCGGCCTGACCACCGTGGGCGAAATCGCACACACTCCCGAATCGACTCTCCAGCGAGCTCTGGGTCATGCGCTCGGCAGCCATTTAGCCGCCATCGCGTGGGGCCGAGACACTCGTACGGTCGATCCACACGCACCGGATCGGAGCCTCGGCGCGGAGGAGACTTTCGATCGCGACGTCGACGATCCGGTCGTCGTACGCCGTGAATTGTTGCGCCTGGCCGACCGGGTGGGGTCCCGACTTCGAGCTTCCGGCCACGTGGGTCGCACGGTGGCCTTGAAGGTCCGATTCGCGGACTTCACCACGATTTCGCGCTCTCGAACGCTGCCGGAGCCCACCGGCGTAGCCCGCGAGATCTATCAGACTGCGACCGAGCTCTACGACGCGCTGGGCTTGCAGCGCGCCCGGTTACGGCTTGTCGGTATCCGCGTCGAGGGTCTACTGCCCAGCGACGAGGCGCATCACCAACTCCAGTTAGGCGCACCCGAGGTGGGCTGGCGCGAAGTGGAGCAGGCGATGGACCACGCAGCCGCCAAGTTCGGTTCCGGCGCGGTCAAACCGGCCAGGCTTCTTGACCCCCGCCCGCACCCCCGCCCTGGTCCGGATCAGGACCCCCACCCCGGTTCGGATCGGGACCGCGAGAGACCCGACAAAACCACAATCTGATTACCATCGACAGATTCACCCCCCGCCGGGTGTCGTGAAAGCCGTTCACTGCTTATCCTGGCCGTATCACCCCGGTACCGGCCGGGTCACGTGGGAGGTCATCGTGCCGCTCTCTGACCATGAGCAGCGTGTTCTTGAGCAAATGGAGCGCGCCCTCAGCGAAGAGGACCCTAAGTTTGCCTCTGCTCTTCGCGGGTCAGTGTCACGCCGGAGTTCGGGACGTTGGTTGATTCTCGGTGCACTAGGATTTGTCGCCGGACTAGCGCTGCTCTTTGCCGGTGTCGCGTTGTCGTTCTGGATCGTCGGAGTATTTGGTTTCATGTTGATGTTGGGCGGGGCGTTTGTCGTTGTCTCGGCTTTCCGGCCACGCAGCAACACTGCGCCGCAGGTCGTCGCCGGGAATTCGTCGAGTTCCAAGGCCGCCAAGAGTGGACCCAAATCCAAGCCGGCGAAAAACAAGAACAAGGGATTCATGAACAGGATAGAAGAGCGTTGGCGTCGCCGTCGCGATAACCGCGGCTACTAGATGTTCAGAGTTGACTGTTCACAATCAGGGCCGCCGCCGCGGTCGTTACGACTCGTCGCGACGTGAGAGCACTGACCTCGGCAAGAATCGCGCCTTCAATCGAACCTGCCACGACGATCGTGACGCGATCGCTTTGCGGACGGCCTCCGCATCACCCATCACGGAGGCGCCATCGTGACGATGTCCGTTCGTGGTGAGGCCGCGTTCGAGCACGGCGACGCTTGTCGTCCTTGCACTGAATGATTCGTCGGCGGGAGTCGGACCACCGGGGGCGTACCGCGACTGCTCGGTGAGCATCGACAGACGTCTCAAGGACGTGGCTGATTCGTCGCGAAGGCCCTCGGTCGCGATGAGTCGGGCGGCAACTCGACGCGGCGATTCAGCGTCAGACCATGTGCGACCGTAGTCAACGACGACATCGCGAAGTTGATCCCAGGCTGCCTCTGCTGGCTGCGTCGATCGATTACGACGACGCGTACGCCACCATCGCAATACCGACGGGAACAGCGCAGCGGCCATTAGCGCGATGGACAAGATGGCCAAGAACACCCGGCGTAGCACGTCGCTTTCCGAGGTCGCGGACACGGACGGCAGGGCTGGACTGGTGTCCAAAGAGCCACCACCGGGACGCTCATACTCCAGTTTCTTGAGTCGGGCGAGTTCGTCGAGAGCACCCTTACTGGACTTTGCTCCGATTCCCGCAGTGCCGGCCACCCTGATAGGAGCCCAGGACGGTGGCGCGATGCCGGAGCCATCACCGGCGCGCGGCGTCGGCTCGAACCGGATCCAACCGGTCCCGCGGAAGTACAGTTCGGGCCACGCGTGTGCGTCATGGGTGCTGACCTGCCAACTCCCGTCGAGTGTTTGTTTGCCGGGAGCGAATCCCACCGCGACCCGCGACGGGATACCCACGTCGCGCGCCATCAAGGCCATCAGCGATGCGAACTGTTCGCAGTATCCGCGGCGCTCGCTCAGGAAGTCCTCAATGAGTCGAGAGTCATCCTGGCTGCGCGCGGCGAGGTCGTAGGTGAAATTGTTACGGAACCATTCCTGAATCGCTAGCGCCTTGTCGTACGGCGTCGCAGCTTTCGCCGTGATGTCGAGGGCTCGAGTGCGCACTACCGCGGGCACATTGTCATTGACCG
>JBBRLC010000188.1:0-4129 GCA_038231595.1 Candidatus Nanopelagicales bacterium
GGCATCGCCCGCTGGAAGAAACAAAAAGACCAGCTATAGGTTGTTGTCGCCCAGGACGTCCATCGGATGCAGCCATGTGTAGAGATGTTCGCGTAGACAACGCTCAACCTCGCTATAGAGCCAAGTCTGCTCGTCAAAATTCGACCACGACGCCCCGGTCAATTCCACGTACCCGAAGTTGATACGACTTTCCGTTGCGTCGCTGATCTGTGCCGCGAGAGGGCCGTGGGTGTCTTGCTCACCGGGATGGGTCGCGATGGTGCTGATGGATTGCGCCGGATGCGAATTGCAGGAGCGCACACGATCTGTCAGGACGAGTCGACCAGCGCGGTGTGGGGCATGCCCGGTGCGGCGGCCGCGATGGATGCAGTTGTTGAAGAGCTTCCCGTCGATGTCATTGCCGATGCCGTTATTGATGCGGTGATGCGTCAGTGGGCGCAATCCAGTGTTGCTCCCGCACAGGCAGGTGGTGCGGCATGAGCGCCCACATCATGGCAATGCCAGCACAACCAGGTGAGCCACGTCGTCCCCTCAATGATCCTGAGCATGTCGCGTTGGCGGCATACCTCGCTCGTGAAGCGGGCCTCGTCTTCGACTCGAGTCGACGTGGCGCACTGGCAGCGGTCGTTGCGTCGCGACTTGAGACGTCGGGTCTGTCTGACCTGCGTACGTACCTCACGTTCGTCTCATCGGTCGAAGGCGCCGAGGAGCGTCAACGTTTGATCGATGCGGTGACCGTTCCCGAAACCCACTTCTTCCGCAATCCGCCACAAATGGCGGCGTTGCGTCGTCGGTTACTGCCGGAACTCATCCGGCGAGCGACGGCACGCCGACGCCCGCTCACTATCTGGAGCGCTGGGTGTTCGACCGGTGAAGAGCCGTACTCCCTTGCCATGCTTGCGCTTTCGGCTGCGGAGTCCGTCGATGAAAACGTGTCGATTCGCGTCCTTGCGACTGACCTTTCCTCGCAGGCCGTCGCCGCAACCAAGCGTGCGCGTTACTCGGGTCGCAGCCTCGGCTTGGTTACACCTGAGGCTCAGGCTCGCTGGTTCGTGCCAGACGGCTCGTCGTACGTCGTGAAGAAGGACGTTCGAGATTTGGTCGAGACACGCCTTCACAACTTAGTGGTGGACCCGTTCCCGTTTGACGTTGATGAGGTTGATCTTCTCGTTTGTCGAAACGTCACGATCTATTTCTCGCGCGACACCACGCGTTCATTGGTCAACAGCTTCCATCGAGTGATGGCTCCGGGTGGGTATCTGCTACTGGGCCATGCGGAGACGTTGTGGCAGGTCACCGACGCGTTCAGCCTCGTCTCAATGAACGACGCATTCGCGTATCACAAGAGTTTGGCTAGCGCGGCGAATGGCACAGACCATGGCGGTCGCGTTTCCCGGGACGGGGCTGACGCAACTGAGTTGGAAGCGACCCCGACCGCGCAGTCAAGTGGGATTCGTCGACTGCGCAAGGTGCCGAGTCTCGCTCTGATCACCAATGCCGTCCTCCCGGGCCCGCGGACAAATTCCACTGCGTTGGTCGACGCCACAATTGCGGCTGACGCCGAAGGGACTGCCGACGAAACCGGCGAGGTCGCCGTTCCATTCGTATCTGGGTTGGAACTGTTGGCCGAAGCTCGTGAAGCACTCGTCACGGGCCGATACCTCGAAGCAGCCGCACTCGCCTCGCGGGCATCCGAAGATCTCCCCTTCGAAGTTGAGGCGTACGTCGTCGAAGGGCGTGCGCGCTCGACCATAGGCGATGACCGAGGCGCGTTGATCGCACTTCGCAAGGCCGTCTATCTAGCTCCCGATGCGGGGCACGCGAGCTTCCTGCTCGCTGCTGCATTGATGGCCGTTCGTGAGTTCTCCGCAGCCGCGCGCGAATATCGGGCCGCAGCGGCCACGTTGCCGAGAACGTCGGCCAGCGAACTGGTCGACCTTCTAGACGGCTGTTCGGTGAACGAACTTGTCGCCCACTGTTTGCGATCGGCCGATGAGGCTTCACACCTGTTCGAACTCGAGGACGTGCGTTGATGTCCGGGCCTATGTTCGTGTCAGTGGATGTGCCTAGGGCACCGGAACCAGCCGCACTCGCTGGTGTCGACTCGGCCGGCTTTGTCGTGTTCAGGGTTGGCGACACCCGATTCGCGGTGAGCGTTCTGGAAGTCTTGGAAGTATTGCGGTCAGAGGGTTTGCACGTCCTACCCGGCTCAGGTCACGAGGTCAACGGGCGTGCACTCGGGCTCGTAGACGCGCGAGGACACAGCGTTGCGGTCATCGACTTGCGATCTGATCCAGACGGCCCCGGTGATGTGCTTATTCCCGCTGACGTGGGTAACGTCGGTGTCGTCGTTGATCGAGTGGAATCAGTATTGGACTCTGAGTCTCTGATTCCAGAGTCGCGTGATGTGCACGGACTTCCGTCGTACGCGCGCGCGGTGCTTCGGCGGCCAGATGGCAGTGATCCTGTGCTTTTGATCAGGATGCCGGATGCCCCGTCGATGTCGGACGCCACGAAATCGGCTAACATCTTTGATCCGCAAACTGCCCCTGTACTGACCTAGACCGCGGGCCGCGACACCCGCAACGCAGTCGCACCAGGCTAGACGTACCTCTCGAGGATGCTTGACTCGGCGAGGCGCGAAAGTCCTTCACGGACGGACCGCGCGCGCGTTTCCCCGACACCTTCGACTGCCTGCAATTCGTCGATGCCCGCAGACAGTAATTTCTGCAGCGTGCCGAAGTGTTCGACCAGGCGATCCATCACGATTTCGGGCAATCGCGGGACGCGGGCGAGCAGTCGGAAGCCGCGCGGATTTGCCGTCGCATCCAGCCCCTCGAGGGTGTGCGGCAGACTAAGCGCCTTGGCGACTAACTGAAAGTCGAGTAGTTCGGCCTCAAGGAGTGAGTCGAGTTCGGCGAGCGACTGTTCGACGGTGCGAGCGCGCCGCCCCCCGCCGGTGGGCAGGTAGTCGCGCGCAACGAGCACTCTGTCGGTCTCAACGCCGGCAACCAATTCCTGCAATTGCAACGACAACAGTCGTCCGTCGGTACCTAGTTCGACGACATACGAGTCGATCTCGACCGAAATTCTTCGCACCATCTCGAGTCGCTGACCAACGGCGGCAACATCTCGTACAGTGACGAGGTCCTCGATCTCCAGCGCGGACAACGTGCCGCTGACTTCGTCCAGCCTCATTTTGTAGCGCTCGAGGGTCGCGAGCGCTTGGTTGGCGCGGGAAAGAATCGTGGCGGAGTCTTCGAGTACGTATCGGCGGTTGGCGACATACAACGCAATAGTGTTCATGGACTTGCTGACGGAGATAACGGGGAAGTTTGTTTGCTTGGCCACTCGGTCCGCAGTGCGGTGACGGGTGCCTTGTTCGTCGGTCGGGATCGACGGGTCGGGCAGCAATTGCGTTGCGGCAGCGAGGATTCGCGTCGCCTCGCGATCGAGCAGCACCGCGCCGTCCATCTTTGCGAGTTCACGTAGTCGGGTTGCGGAGAAGTCAACGTTGAGATCGAACCCGCCGGTGGCCAGCGCGGCGATTGTCTTGTCGTGTCCCAGCACGATGAGCCCGCCGGTACGTCCTCGAAGGATTCGTTCGAGCCCGTCACGCAAGGCGGTTCCCGGAGCCGCTTGGGCGAGGGCCGAACGCAAAATGGCGTCCGTATCACCGCTCGTCGAAGTGCGCTCGCCTGTCGCCACAATGTCCCCTGCGCTGAAGTGCCTAACGGTTCGGCGAGTCTAGTCAGACGGGGCGGATGCGCCTGACGTCGGCGCTGATAGCTGCGAGAACGTCCGGGACCTCAATCAACTTCAGTCCGTCGGGTGCTGGACCGCTGTCGCGGGGAACGATTGCAGTGGTGAATCCCAGCCGTGCCGCTTCGGAGAGTCGACGCGCGGTGCCCGTGACGCGGCGAATTTCTCCGGCCAATCCGACCTCACCGAAGGCGATCGTCCGCGAGCCGAGGGGGATGTCAGCCTTCGAACTCGCAATCGCCAATGCGAGCGCAAGGTCAACCGAAGGTTCGTTGAGGCGTACCCCTCCCACCGTCGACGCATAGACGTCGGCTTCGGACACGACGATGCCACAGCGTCGCTCGAGTACGGCCAAAATCATCGCCAC
>JBBRLC010000189.1:0-4123 GCA_038231595.1 Candidatus Nanopelagicales bacterium
CTCACTCCAAATCGGAAATCGACGCCGTGTGAGGCATGAAGATCAGCAAAGATCTGTGCGACTTCCTGACCCAGGACCCGAAGCAACGGCAACTGCGCCATTTCAATGACTGTGACCTCAACGCCTGCCGCGCGCGCCGCCGCCGCCGTCTCGAGTCCAATCCAACCCGCTCCGATGATCGCGACGCGAGCCGTTGAAGCGAGGGTCGTTCTTAGGGCGTCGCTGTCGCCAACACGACGTAGATACTGCACGCCCGACAAGTCAGCCCCCGGAACGTCCAGCTTGCGTGGAGCGGAACCAGTGGTCAGCAACAACTTGTCGTAGTGGATCGTGCTTCCGTCGGCCAGCAAGACCTCACGTCGCGCCTTGTCGATACTGCTTGCGGCAACGCCGAGACGGAGGTCGACGTCGTGATCTCGATACCAATCTTGCGGGTGCACATAGATCTTCTCACGATCCGATTTCCCCTGTAAGTAATCCTTCGACAGGGGGGGGCGTTCGTAGGGCCGCTCAGTTTCGTCGCCAATGAGAACTATCGACCCGCCGAAACCCTCTTCACGAAGAGTCTGCGCCGCGCGTGCTCCGCCTAAACTTGCTCCAACGATCACAATCCTGTCGTCGTTCGACATCTTTTGCCCCTTCGCTCACTTTGACTCGTCTCGGCCAAGAAACACCATTTTGGATTTTGTCATTACCGACCCACGGGATTCACTCACATGGCTCATTTGGTCCTCCTCGGTCGCTAACGTTGTGCGGTGACGTACGCCCTCGAGCAGTGATGTTGGTCGTGGGGTCGAATAGCCGGACCGACATTGTTGACATCGACGGAGGCGACTCGGCCATGCTGATCCGGTTGCTAAACGACTGACGGTGATGGAGACAACTGGGGTAGTCCGATTCGATCGAGTTGATTTTGTCGCCGATTGCGAGCGTGGCCTCGTCGCTCATCTTCACGGCGAGCAACTCCTGATCGAGTTCGTATCAGACGAAATGGTGCGGTTCAAGATGAGCCGTGACGGAACTTTCGACGAGGCTCCCAGTCACGCGGTGTGTGTCGATCCACTCCGCAAGCCAGTCCAGTTCAATATCGAGCATGACCATGACAAGGTCCAACTCGATACAGCGGCTATTGCTGTCACGCTTTGGTTGGAGCCCTTTCGCCTGGACGTTCATCGCCTCGATGGGTCACCGGTCGTTGAGTCGGCGCCCGACGATGACGGTGGGTACGCGACGTACGCCGCGACGCCCCAAGGGTTCGTGATTCGTCGACGTTGCGGCCTCGACGATGCGATATACGGGCTCGGTGAGAAGACCGGTCGACAGAATCGCCGCGGCCGTGGATTCACGCTCTGGAATACCGACGTGCTCAACGAACATTCGACTGCCGAGTTCACGCAGGGTTTGGTCGCGAATGATCCGAGGGCTGATTCGCGAAGCACGGAGTTTGATCCCTACTACGTCTCGATCCCATTCTTTTATCACCAGGCGGCTCATACCGGATCGATGGCAGCGTCATTCATCGATAACCCGCGCCGAGCGACGTACGGGTTCGGGAGCCCTGATCAATACCGGGTCGAGTTCTTTGGCGGTCAATACACCGAATACGTCTTTGCCGGTCCGAACATGCCCGACATTCTGCGTTCCTATTCGTGGCTAACGGGACGGATGCAGATCCCGCCGTTGTGGGCGCTCGGCTATCACCAATCCCGGTGGTATCGGTATACGCAGGAAACTTTTGAAGCGCTGGGAGCGCGCCATCGGGAGCTGGGAATTCCATGCGACGCCCTGTGGCTCGACATCGATTATATGGATGGCTACCGCGTTTTCACCTGGGATACCGACTCGTTTCCCGACCCACCCACGATGTTGAAACGTCTGTCAGACAAGGGATTTCGTGTAATCACGATCATCGACCCCGGAATCAAGTACGAACCCGGGTATCCGATTTTTGACGACGCGGTGGCTCGCGACGTACTCGCGAAAACGAAAAATGGTGAGATCTATGTGGGGGAGGCATGGCCCGATGCCACCGCCTTTCCAGACTTCGCGGCGGGCGAGGCGCGGACGTGGTGGGGTGCTTTGAATGCGGCCCATGTGAGGTTGGGGCTTGCGGGCATTTGGAACGACATGAACGAACCGTCGACGGGCGAAGTGTCGCCGTACGGGATGTTCTTCGAACGAGGTCGGACAGAGCACGCGAGGTATCACAACGAGTACGCGTTGCTCATGGCGATGGGAACTGCCAACGGGTTGTTGACGGCGATGCCCGAGTTGCGCACATTCATCTTGACTCGTGCGGGATCCTCGGGCATCCAGCGGTACGCCGCACACTGGCTGGGTGACAACCAGGCGAGCTGGGAGCACCTTTGGCTGAGCATGCCGATGGCCGCGGGTTTTGGGCTCTCCGGGCAACCGTTCGTGGGCGCTGATATCGGTGGGTTCCAAGGTGCGCCGAGCCCCGAGTTGTTCGTGCGTTGGCTGCAGTACGGCGCACTCACCCCGTTTTGCCGCAACCACTGTGCGGACACCAGCCCAGACCGATACGCGTGGTCGTTTGGTGCCGACATCGAGCAGTTAGCGCGCGAGGCCGTTGAATTACGCTACCGATTGATGCCCTATCTCTACGCATCTTTCGTGCGCGCGACCGAGAGTGGAGAACCAGTCCAACGCCCGCTCGTCTTCGACTATCAATACGACGAGGCCGTCCGCGAGATCGACGACGAATACATGCTCGGACCACAAATTTTGGTCGCACCGGTCTATCGCGAAGGTCAAACTGAGCGCGATGTGTATCTACCGGCAGGCACTTGGTACGACTGGGAGACCGACCGCCGAATCGAAGGGGGACGAGTCATCACGACCGCCACGCCCTTGACGCACATCCCCAAGTTCGTTCGCGGTGGCGCCGTGATCCCGATGTGGATCGATGCACCCGAATCAACGTCGGGCCATCACCCAAACGTCATCGAACTGCATTTCTTCGTGCCAGCAGACGATGAGGTTCACAACTCGTTGCTTCAAGAGGATGACGGGCTCACGTTTGCAGCCCTCACGGGAGCCCGCGTGCGTACCGCCGTAGAGGCCACGAACGTCGCTGGGCGGGTTCGGCTTGAGGCGCAGGTCGACGGCGCGGGCTATCCAGAGTTCGCGCGCACTGAATTCAGGTTGGTGATCCACGGCGCGGAGCCGCCGTTCGTACGGTACGACCAACGCGACATTGCGCGCACCGGCAACTTCTTCTCGCTACCCAATCAGGGAGTGGATTTCACTGTCAGCTTCGATTGTTAGCTCGGAGGGCGCGGTGACATGCAGGCAACCATGGTTTAGCCCGGGTTCAGTCACCGAGTTTGCTGATGGCCTGTGCCCAAAGAAAGAACTTGTTGGTTTCCAAGATTACGAAATGTCTTGATGCCAAACGTTACGGTTCGATGTTCAGCATCCGCTGCAGTTACGCCCTGGAGTGCATCGACGGGCGCGTCAGCGAGTTCGCTGACTCTCTTCGATTCATACGCTTTGTCAACCTTGCTCGCGATGTCGCCCATTGAAATGTCCCAGACTCGAACGCGTTCAAACTGAGCGCGCAGTTAGATTCGTATCATCCCTTCAGGATCGACTCACGGACTTGTCTGAACTGAACACGTGACTGCGAGGGCTCTCCAAGATTATCTTTGAGGATTCAGGGAACTCGCGAGGCACGTCGTCTGAGTTACCCATGGGGATTGACCAACCGCATAGCGGAGTGGGCCGATCTGAGTAGCGCACTTCGGTCGCGGCCGTGTGACACTGGGGACACCAAGCGCGCCTGGCAATGTCCGGACCCTGTGCACCCTCGCCGCTCGCAACAATTGCCAAAGGCGGCGAGGATCAATGACGGCCCGAACCTTTTCCACACGTACTCCCGTTGATGCGCCCGTTGCTGCGCCTGTTGAGCGGCCGGCTAATCAATCGGCTGATCAATCGGCTGATCAATTCGACGGCGTCGGCGCTTTTCCGTCACGTAAAAGTCCCGAGCCGTCGGGCTCGAACTGGCTGAGGATCGCAATCACGATCGCGTTGGTGGTTGGTCCCTTCGTTGGTTTGATCGTCGCCATCGTTGTCGCGTGGGGACGGGTCCTGTCCATTC
>JBBRLC010000190.1:0-4098 GCA_038231595.1 Candidatus Nanopelagicales bacterium
CTCAGGAGTCGCCAGGCGTACGCGCCGCCTGGTCCGAAACAAGCGCGAGTCGCGGCGATGAAACCGTTGGCCAGATCGACTAACCAGCCAGAGACACCGTGGTCCTCAATCCCGATTTCGTCGACACCTCAACGTCGGTCGCACCAGCGGGAAGCAGTGCAGCGTCCGAACCAACGTCGACCCACTGACCTCCGGCCACGCGGTAACGAAGCGTCGAGCCATATGCGGCCACTACCCAACCCTGGCCATCAGGAAGTCTGATGTGAACGGGGAGCGCTGCCGAAGGATCCGCGACTCCGCCATGAATCAACTGAGGATTCCTACCAGTCGAATCCGTGATAACTGCCCACACGTGAACGGGGTCGCTATCAATCTGGAATTGAACAACCGCAACGTGGTGGGAGTCAGGAAGCTGGCCGGCGATCTTGAAACTCGTACCCCCGGAACTAAACGAGCCATTGGCTACTCGAGACTCCAGTAGAGGTTGAACCACGGCTGCGATCGCGTCGAGATCGGACGCCGCATCCCCAGTGGTTGGCCACGTCTGGGAACCATTGAGGGGTATTACCTTTTCGAATGGCCACGTCAACGCGCCCTCGCCTGACCCAATCAGCGTGGATTGCATTGTACCGGCAACCGACACGAACCGGATGTCGTCGAAGCCTCCAAAAGGCAACTGGGCAAACCGCAAGTCATCAGCCGTCGCAGCGCCATCAACCGACACCGATGCCGCCCCGTCGTGAAACTTTATCGGAGCCCAATCGCGTCGCGTTCCATTGTCGGAATAGAGCCAATGCCTGGAGACTGCAAGCGCTTCATCAGTTTCCAAGATCACAAAGGTCCTGTTGTCTGCGGTTACCGATCCCCCGACTTGCCTTCCAGCGGTACTCCCAGGCGCCGCATACGAGTCACTGAAGAGCGTCGGTTTGTCGTTCGTTCCGGGGCCGACAAAGCCGAGGAGTGTCTGGATTCCCTCGTGGTCTAGTGCGATATTCGCGTGGCGGTGCAAGTACGCCCTTTGTGCCACGACTGCTGCCGGTCCCGCTGGCGTCATCCCAGCCCAAACAACTACTGCAGAACCTCGAAGGTCATCGAAGACTCCACGGTCAGCATCGGGTGCCGTCGACAATCCATTGGTCCACGCTGACAACGCCGCCGATGTGAATGAACTGTCGAGTGCAAGATCGCCGGTTGGTGTGTCCCGCCAATAGACACCGAGCGGATCGGATGCTCCCGAGGTCGGTATCACGTTTGTCAATCGATTCCACTGACCAGGAACCAGCGCAGCCCCCACCGCGACGGCAGCAATCGTGACGCTTGCGATCGTGACGCGACGTCGTGCAAGCCGACGACGCCCACTGGTCCGAGCCGCGTCCAATAGTGGGCGCGATGTCTCGATCGTCGAACTCGCCTCACGCAATCTTTCGCGCATGTCAATGGTCATGAGCTTTGCTCCGTACTCAATATGGGCGAGGGGGACGTGGCGTGAACTTGCTCGAGCGGCTCAACGAAATTCGCGGCGGGTTCCGCGATGTCATCGCCAAGTAATTCGCGCAGGCGTGCGATCGCCCGCGAGTGGTGGCTCTTGACAGTGCCCACCGACACATCCAGTGCATCGGCCGTCTGTGGTTCGGTGAGGTCGAGGTAGTAACGGAACACGATGACAGCGCGCTGCTTTGGGGGAAGTGCTTTCAGCGCGGTGAGAACTTCATCGCGTATGCCAATGGCGTTTGCCGGGTTAGTCGTGATCCCCGCTCGGACATCATCGACATCGGGCACCCAGGACGACTCTGAATGACGCAGGCGCCAACGATGACGATTCAGTACGGCGCGCGTCAGGGCTCTGTACGCGTATCCGTACGGCTCTCCGTGAATCTTTGGCCACGCAACGTAGACCCGAGAAAGCACGTCCTGAACCAAGTCCTCGGCGAGGTGATGATCCCCGACGAGGAGATAGGCCGTACGCAGCAGCCTCGGAATGGCCGGTTGCGCGAATTTGTCGAACCCCTCGCGTGGCACGGTTTCTCCTTCGGCGTTGACGTACCTTCGATTCCATTAGGTACGACACCACAGGCGCTCCGATGGTTGTCACGGAATCGGGCCGATATGGAATCTGCACGATCGTGCTGATCCAGATCCGTCGGAGTATCTATGCTCTATGTAGACAGAAAATCTGCGTGATCGTGCATAAATCATTGAAATTCGGCGGGTCCTTGGCTGACAATGGGCAATACCAGCACGATTGTGCAGATCAGATGGGAATCCTCATGGCCGACTCCACCGCTGCCGATCTGGGCTCACCCGGCTCGGCAGCAAGGTCACGCCGAGCCGAATTGGGCCTTGACCAGCAGGAACTTGCCGACTTGGCGGGCGTTTCTGTGCGCTTCATCCATGCGCTCGAGCACGGCAAACCAACAGTACGACTCGACAAACTCTCGTCGGTTCTTGACGTCTTGGGCCTTGAACTAAGAGTTGCCCTACGACATGGCTGAGGTGCAGGGGCGTGCGCTTGAGGAAGTGAGGGGGGTCCGCGTCGCGGCTGTGTGGAAAGCCGGTCGGCTAGCAGCGTCACTAACGCGCACGACCGACGGCATCTCTTTTGCCTATAGGCCGGACTACCTCGCCGATGACCTACCGGCGGTGGCGACCACGTTGCCCCTCACTGACCAGGCCCGGCTCACAACCGGTGGTGCAGTCCCACCGTTCTTTGCTGGTCTGCTTCCAGAGGGTCGGCGGCTTTCCAGTCTTCGTCGCAGCGTGAAGACATCGGCCGACGACGAGTTGTCATTGCTGTTGGCGGTGGGCAGTAATCCCGTGGGCGACGTACAAATTGTGCGTGAGGGTGCGGATCCCGCGAGGGCGGTACCGTTGATCACCGTTGATAGATCGTTTGACGAGGTGAACTTCGGTGACGTTCTAGCCGAGGCCGGCATCGTCGATCCCGTCGCACTACCAGGCGTACAAGACAAGGCCTCTGCGCGCATGATTTCCTTGCCACTGCGTCAGGCCGGTCAGCGTTACATCCTCAAAGTCGACCCACCCGAGTGTCCACACCTAGCCGAAAACGAATCGTTTTTCTTGCAGCTTGCGAAGACCTCCGGTTTGACGGTGGCGGAGTCGGCGGTCGTCCATGACTCAACCGGTCGACCCGGACTACTCGTTCGGCGTTTCGATCGAATATCAACGACGGGTGGGGAAACGACGCCTGTTGCTGTAGAAGATGCGTGTCAACTGCTCGATCGATGGCCCGCCGACAAATACAACGTTTCATCGGAGGAAGTTGTCGCCGGGGTTGCTCGTGTATGCGCGGCGCAGGCGGTTGCGATACGCGACGTTTTCCACCAACTCTGTTTCGCTTGGCTCACGGGTAACGGCGACGTTCATGCGAAAAACGTCTCGGTCCTGGCGACCAGCACTGGCGAGTGGCGGGTGTCTCCTGCCTACGACGTACTGTCGACCGCCGCCTACGGGGACTCGACACTCGCGTTGTCGATTCAACGCAAAACGTCGGGGCTGTCACGCCGCCAGTTACTGACATTTGCCCAGTCCATCGGGCTTAGGGAGAAGGCAGCAGTTAGTGTCCTCGACGCCGTACTCGATGCGACCGTCGATTTGGAGTCCCAGATCGGTGAGTGGGTCGTCCCCTTTGTTGCGGCTCAACTGAAGGACATGGTTCGTCTCATCCGATTTCGAAGACGAGCTGCCCTCACCAGGGACCGTTAGACGAGCGACCCGGGTCACGATGTTGGAAAAATTTTGGTGCGCCCGAAGGTGTGTAGGTTCACGACCTCGTTGATAGATGAGTCGCGACATCGTTGATATCGGGCTGGGGCTTGATCATGGCCCATGTCGAAGTGACGACGCCCTACGCCGACATCGACGAAGGCCTCGATGTGTCCTTCCACCTCGTCGGTCTGGCTGGTATGGCCACTGAGTATGCCCCGAGGTAGCAATGCATGAAGGCGCACGGACTGGCTCGGCGGATCCCTACCGCCGAGCCAGTCCCACATCACACGGGTCTGCCCAGAGTTTGGTTGACACCTGACCTGTGAGGATTGGTCCTCGCTGGAAGGATGTCGATCATGCCGAAGCCGTATC
>JBBRLC010000191.1:0-4097 GCA_038231595.1 Candidatus Nanopelagicales bacterium
CCCGTTCAACGCCGCGGCAATGCGCTGCGCCGCCGCGCGGGCATCGCCGCGTGGCAGATCAAGCATTCGCGCATTGTCATCCCCAGTGCCGGTGGCAACAATTCCCAGCGGAAGCGCCCGCTCGACCGCGACTTGCAGCGCCATGTGGACGGTCCCATCACCACCACAGGCAACAATCGCCCGTACGCCACTGCGGGGGTCATCACTGTCGCCAAAATCGGAACCGACGGCTTGGCGCAAGGAGTTGATCGCGTCCGCTGCATCGATCCCGCGCACCTCGACGACATCACACCCACTCGATCTGAGTTCCTCGAGTACCAACGGGGCATTGGTTGCACCCTTGCCACCGCCCGCGGTCGGGTTCACCAGAACAACGACTCGACCAGCGGTCATCAGAGCGGAGACATCTCGTCGTCATCCCACATCGGGCCCAGGCGCTCACGTCGACGACGACGCCGACGATCGTTGAGCAGCGAGATGCCCAATGCCAATCCGACCAGCGCGAGGAGCGGTACGGCCAGAAGCAACATCGCGACGCCATCGCCGGAAGGAGTCGCAACCGCGGCAAAAACAAACGTGCCGAAGATGAGCCCCCGCCACCAGCCGAGCAAGCGGCGTCCAGACAGGATTCCGGCGAAATTCAACATCACAAAGATCAGCGGAATGAGGAAACCAATTCCGAAGAACACCACGAATTGCAGAACAAAACTCAGGTACGTGTCGACCGAGTAGATGTTCGTCGTGTTCGCTGGGGTGAATCCGAAGAAGAGCGCCAGACTCTTCGGCAAGACGAAATATCCGAGCGCACAACCGGTGAGGAACAGCGGCGTGGCGACGATGGCGAAGCCGTACGACCATTTTTTCTCTTGACGCGACAATCCCGGCGCCAAGAACCGCCACAACTGGAAAAGCCAAATCGGCGACGTGAGGAGTAGACCGCCGAAGACCGAGATTTTCAGCTGCAAACTAAAGGCGTCTGAAACACCAGTGATGGCCAGGATGACCGTCTTGCCCTCAGACCTCGCTTGGGTGAGCAGCTGGTCGTACGGCCGACGTACAACGGCGAAAATTTGCTCGTAGTAGATCCACGAGACAACGGTGCCGACAAGAATGGCCGCCGCAGATTTGAACAACCGGGCTCGTAATTCGCGCAGATGATCGATCAGCGACATCGATCCGCTGGCGTCGCGCTGAACTCGGGTACGCCGCCGACTCTTACCCGCTGAGGCCGTATCAGTCACGCTGGGCCAGACGCCTTCTGTGTGCTGAGTTCGAGCGCCGAGTTACTTAGGCGCGTCGTCGGCGCGCGTCTCTCCAGTTGACGGCTCCTTCGGAGTCGCATCGTCATCGTCATGGAGACCCTTGGTCTCCGCCTTGAGGATCCGCAGAGACCGGCCGAGCCCACGCGCCGCATCTGGAAGGCGCTTGGCCCCGAAGAGGAGAATCAACAAAAGAATGAGAATGAGAGCAAGCGGGCTTTCGAATAATTGCCTCATGGCTGCGCCATCCTCTAATCAGTCGTCGAGCAGGTGCCCCGGTTGTGGTCCGAGGATACGCCGCGAGTGGCGGCCTAGCCGGACGCGAGGGGTCGCAGATCGGCTGCGAGCGTGTCGTGACGCTCAAGCCAGAGGGCAAAATCGAGTAAATCGTCGTACGTCAGTGGTCGTTCGGGGTGGGGTTCAAGGGCCTCTGCAGGCACCTGGACCTTCTCAACGATGACTCCCGCACCGGACAAGAGCCGGACGACCTCCGGCACCGCTTCCTTCTCGACAACCTCTTCGCACTCCGGGCAGACGAAGCCATAAGTGGCCTGCTCAGCGGGGGCGCACGTCGGAGAAGCGGACGGCAAGATCATCACCGTGACTACCAGGTCATCGGGCGTGAGATCGACGTCACCGCACTCGGGGCACGTAGCCTTAATCGTGGTCATGCCGACACCTCCAACCCTGGCGCTTTCCGCTGGCTTGCTCATCGAGGGAGGTGATCGGCACTGACCGCGCAGATCTTGAGAATCCCCAGCAGCGGGCGTCCTAGCGGTACGACGACAGAGTTGCGCGCGCCCGGGTGGCAATCGCCGCTGCCAGAGCGGGCGGATCCAACACCCTCGCGGCACCCCCGAGCCCCAAAATCATCCGAATGGCCCATTCACGGTCGGCGATCTTCAGCACGACGGTTGTCATTCCATCCGGCCCGAGTTCGACCGACGTGACCGGGTAGGCCTCGGCAACCCAGGAGGCGCTCGGGTCAAGCTCAAGCCTGACTGGATCACCATCGAGGCGGAGAACGCCGGCACCCAGTTCCAACGGTGCGAGATCCACCGGTGGATTGGACTGAACATCGAGGCACTCGGCAGATTCAATCCGGTCGACTCGGAACGTGCGTACGGCGTCGACTCGGTAGCACCATCCGCAAAGGTAGTTGTGTCCGTGGGCGTGGAACATCCCCATCGGGTCCACGTCGCGTTCGGTTAACTCGTCGCGAGTACCGCTGAGATAGCGCAGACGAATCCGTCGCTGGGAGGCAATCGCCTCGTGGATGACACTGACAATCGCGGCACCCCGAGAACCCCCCTCGGGATCCGGTTCCGGAACGACAGATACCGATGTTCCAGCCTGGGCCGCCGCACCGGCCGCCTGCCGAAGCCGTTCCGACAACCCGGTAAGTACATCCAGGTCATGCGAGCCGGGGATCTGTTCAAGCATGCTGAGTCCGACTATCAGCGCCGTGGCCTCGTCACTGGTGAAGGCTAAGGGCCTTGACAGTCCATGGGCTTCGAGCACTCGGATATAGCCATCTTCGTCCACATCGATGTCGACGAGCTGCCCACCTTCCCAACTCGGCCCGGTCATCGTGAGCAGATTCAGATCGGCGACGACCTGATCGGAAGAAATGTCGAAATGTGTGGCTGTGCCCGCGATCGTCGCGTCCGGGTGAGCTACCAGCCAGGGCAGTAAGGCCATCACACGGGAAAGCTGATTTGAAGGCGCCATCAGGACTCCCCTGCCGCCGCGCTCAGCAACGCGACAACTCGATCGCGAAGTTCTGGCGGAAATTCGACAATCGCATCCGCTCCGCAGCCCGCGATCACAGACGCAAAAGAATCCACTCCGCGGAACGGCACCCGCAGCAAGTCCCAGTCGACGCCGTCCTTACCAACAGGGGCGGGATCCTTGCGCGGTTCGACGCGCGCATCGCGACGCAAGCGGTGGCACGTATTTGCGCGGACCCTTATCACCGCCTTCTGCTCCGGTCTGGAATCCGGGTCTGGAGATACCGAACTGACGTCGAGGTCGGCCGGAATCGAATAACTCCCGGGCGCGTTATCCAGCACCACATCACCGACTACGCGAGACAGTCGAAATACCCGTGCCTCGTCGCGGTCCCGATCTAACCCGATGACGTACCAGTGCCATCGTCTCAGGACCACACGCCACGGTTCGATGTGGCGCTCGCCGGTTTCGGCCTGCCCGGGCTTGCGGTAGTTGAAACTGATTCGGCGGCGCTCAGTTGTCGCACGCACCATGGCGGGGAACGCGTGGTCAGAAGTGTCGAGTCGAAGTTCGATGAGACGTGGAAGGTGGCGCTCCCCTACGCCCTCCGGCGCAATCGCCTCGAGTTTGTGCAGGGCCGTTCGCGCCGCTGGTCCCAGAGCGGCCTGGTCCCAGACGCGCGCCGCGATGTTGAGAACCGCAATCTCGTCCGTGCTGAGTTCCATCGGCGCGAGTCGGGCGCTGCGATGGTCGAGCCGATAGCCAAATTCGTCTTCGTGCCACGCGTCCATCGCGACCGTCTCGATATTGATCCCGAGTTCTCGCAGCGATTCCTTGTCGCGTTCGAACATGCGCTCAAAGGCGGTATCGGAGGGACTGTTGCGATAGTCCTCGATGACTTCGTGAAAACGCGCTTTGGTCAGCGGTTGATGTTGGGAGAGCAGCACCTGAACCACATTGAGCAGGCGTTCCGTACGCTGCGCCGACATAGTCGAAGACTGCCGCACGGTGCTATTGGAGCTGTCGTCGACTCACCGAACGGCGAGCAGATCGATGACGAACACGAGGGTCTTACCGGCCAATCGATGGCCTCCCGATTCACCGTAC
>JBBRLC010000192.1:0-4093 GCA_038231595.1 Candidatus Nanopelagicales bacterium
GTCACCGATCCGGTGATACCGATGAGCAATCCCCCGAGCAACGGCCCCAACGTGAGGCCGATGTTGAACGAAAACATACTCAATGTGTTTGCTGCCGGAAGCAGGTCCATCGGGATGATTCGTGGAGTGATTGACGATCGCGCGGGATTGCCCACCGCAAACATCGCCGATTGCACCGCCACGACCGTGTAGAGAAGCGCGACATTCGACCAGCCCGCAAACGCCTGCAGCACAAGGACACTCGCGCATGCGGCGAGACCAGCTGCGGTGAACAACCCGACGAGTCGTCGGTCATGGGTGTCAGAAAGCGCGCCGCCGTACAGTCCAAAAACGATGAGCGGAACAAGTTGGAAGAAACCCAACGCGCCGACAGCGAGAACCGATCCGGTGATCGCGTAGACCTGGATTCCCACGGCGACCGCAGTCATCTGCTGGCCGATATTGCTGACCGCGAGGGCCGACCACAGACGCCGGAAGTCCGGGCTGATCCGCAACGGGGTGAGGTCGGCTAGCAGTTGCGGCACGTCGGCAAGCATCCCCTATCCGGAGTCGATCAATCGACGCGGTTAGGGACTTAGCCGCTGAACCCGCCAGGCCGATGCTTCGTCGATGCCGCCGTCACCGTCGCCCACGCGGACGAATTGCAGCCGATCATGCAGACGCGACGCTTGGCCGTGCCAGAACTCGATGGTGTCGGGACGAACCACGAAACCTCCCCACCCGGGTGGGACCGGCACGTCCTCTTCAAGAGGAAATTGCCTTCCAACGTCGGCATATCGCGCATCGAGTTCGGCTCGATCCGCGATGACCGATGACTGCTCACTGGTCCACGCCGCCAACTGCGAGCCGCGCGGCCGGGTCGCAAAGTACGTCGCGGACTCCTCGGGCGAAGTGCGCTCCACGCGACCGACGACGACCACCTGGCGCAACATCGCAAACCACGGGAAGACCAGTGACGCATATGGATTGTCGGTCAGCTCGCGACCCTTACGCGAGGAGTAGTTCGTCATGAACACGAAACCTCGCGGATCCACCGCCTTGAGCAAAACAGTTCGCGAACTGGGCCGACCGCCGGAATCCGCCGTCGCGAGGACCATGGCGTGCGGCTCGGGAAGTGGTGCGGCGACCGCGTCATCCAACCAGCGCGCGAATTGGGTGTACGGCTCGCTCGCCAGGTCGTCCTCGGATAATCCGGTCGAGGCGTACGACATCCCCAACGAGGCCAACCGAGCCAAGGCGTCGTGCCCCGGTGACGGCGCCATCTCACCTGGATCGGAGCGGCTCACGTGGGCATTACAACACCGCGCGACGTCTCGGGCGCGGCCAACGCGGACCCCACCGGACCCGAACTTCATCAAACGGCCGCGCTAGGCAAGGATGGGCCGGTCCTCACGACCACCGGCGATGTGGCATCGGGGACCCACCCGGGGGCCACCCCGAGAAGTTGTGACGGCGTACGCCACCCGCGTAACCGCACATCGATCGGCTCGCACTTGCAGCCATGAATCACGGGAGTCAACGGATGTCGGACTTCGTACCCGGCCTTGAAGGCGTCATTGCATTCGAGACTGAGATAGCCGAGCCAGACAAGGAAGGCAGTGCGCTGCGCTACCGCGGCGTCGACATCGAGGATCTCGTCGGTCGAGTGTCCTACGGCAACGTCTGGGGCCTACTCGTTGACAACGAATTCAACCCGGGACTTCCACCGGCCGAACCATTCCCATTGCCGGTGCACTCCGGTGACGTACGCGTCGACGTACAGTCCGCGCTCGCGATGCTCGCCCCGTCGTGGGGGCTAGAACCGCTACTCGACATTGACGACGACACTGCACGCGATGAGTTGGCGCGAGCGAGCGTCATGGCCATGTCCTACGTGGCGCAGTCCGCGCGCGGCATCGGCGTACCAATGGTTCCCGAGAAGGACATCGACCGCGCGCAAACCGTTGTCGAGCGGATGCTCATTCGCTGGCGCGGTGAGCCCGACCCCAAGCACGTGCAAGCAATCGACGCCTACTTCGTCTCCGCTGCCGAACACGGTATGAACGCATCGACGTTCACCGCGCGCGTCATCGCATCAACGGGGGCCGACGTGTCGGCAGCCCTCTCCGGTGCTGTCGGAGCGATGTCGGGGCCGCTGCACGGTGGAGCCCCAAGTCGCGTACTCGGGATGATCGAAGAGATCGAGAAAAGGGGCGATGCGCGCACCTACGTCAAGGAAATCCTCGACAAGGGCGATCGTTTGATGGGCTTTGGCCACCGGGTTTACCGGGCTGAGGACCCGCGTGCGCGCGTCTTGCGTCGTACGGCTCGTGAACTTGGTGCACCCCGTTTCGAAGTTGCCGAAGCCCTCGAGCAAGCCGCACTCGCTGAGTTGCGTGAACGTCGCCCCGACCGTGTGCTCGAGACCAACGTCGAATTTTGGGCCGCGATCGTGCTCGACTACGCGAAGGTGCCAGCACATATGTTCACGTCGATGTTCACGTGTGCGCGACTCGCGGGTTGGAGCGCGCACATCCTCGAACAGAAGCGCACCGGGCGCTTGATTCGTCCGTCGGCGCGGTACATCGGTCCGGAACCGCGTCGTCCCGAGGACGTACCTGGCTGGGATCCGGTCATGGTCGCTCCGTCGGGTTACTCACCGTCGAACTAGCAGCCGAACTCCACACCAGAAGGCATCTCGTGACTGACCCCACCACCATCACGATTCCGTCGACGCTGCTTCCCAAGGACGGCCGGTTCGGCGCCGGCCCTAGCAAGGTCCGGACCGAACAAGTCACCGCCTTGAATGCGATCGCGTCGACTTACCTCGGCACTTCGCATCGGCAAAAGACAGTGAAGTATCAGGTCGCGCGCGTACGCACCGGTTTAGCGGAGTTGTTCAGCCTTCCCGATGGTTACGAAGTCGTACTCGGCAACGGCGGTTCGACCGCATTCTGGGAGGTTGCCACCTTCGGCTTGGTCCGCGATCGCGCTCAGTTCTTGTCGTTCGGCGAGTTCGGTTCGAAGTTCGCCAAGGCAGTAAAGGACGCGCCCTTCCTCGGCGCTCCGACGATCATCACTAGCGATCCCGGCGATGCGCCTGACTTCAGCGCCGAAGCGGGCGTTGATGTCTACGCAACTCCACACAACGAAACCTCAACCGGTGTCGCGATCACACCTGCTCGCGTTGTGGGCGGCGACGCTGACGCGCTGATGCTTTTCGATGCGACCTCCGGTGCCGGCGGGCTTGCCGTGGATTCAACCCAGTCCGACGTCTACTACTTCGCCCCGCAGAAGTGCTTCGCCTCCGATGGGGGACTCTGGGTCGCGTTAATGTCGCCGGTCGCGATTGCGCGTACCGCCGAGATCAAGGAGTCGGGCCGCTATATCCCGGCGTTCCTCGACCTGCAAACCGCGATCGAGAACTCGCGCCTTGACCAGACGTACAACACACCATCGCTGTCCACGATCTATTTGATGGCCGAACAGATCGACTGGTTCCTCGCCAACGGCGGACTCGATTGGTGCGTCAAGCGGACGGCGGAGTCCTCGGCGAGCCTTTACACGTGGGCCGAAGCGACGTCGTACACAACGCCGTACGTCGTCGACCCCTCGAAACGCTCGCAGGTCATCGGCACGATCGACTTCGACGAATCAATCGACGCAACGGCAGTCGCGAAAGCCCTGCGCAGCAATGGCATCGTCGATACCGAGCCGTACCGCAAGCTAGGTCGCAACCAACTGCGCGTGGCGATGTTCCCGGCAGTCGATCCCGACGACGTACGCGCCCTCACCGAATCAATCGACTACGTCGTCACACAACTCAGCTAGTTCCACCTATGGCCTGATGCCATGTTGCAAGCGCTATCCATGTGCTTTCATCGACCCTTGGCGAGCGCGGACACGTGACGGAGTGCGGTGATCGGTAGGGGCTACGGGCCAGCTTGAATTACGATCGATATTGGAATGGCCAAAACCATCCAAAATGCTGCGGCTGCGAAGGACCAGGGAACCGGATGGGAAAAGATCGAGTCGACCAATCTTGGAGGAGCAGCCGTAGTTTCCTTCTGAGGCCAACGCGTCAACCCTCGTGGAATAGCTACGAGTATTGACA
>JBBRLC010000193.1:0-4057 GCA_038231595.1 Candidatus Nanopelagicales bacterium
AACCGCGCCAAGTCGTCGTCCCCGCGTACGGCCATCCGCTCTTGCAAGTGACCCGACGAAAGTCGGTCGGCCGTTCGCGCTGCCTGGCGCACCGGGGTCACGACCTGCCGCGTCACCAGCCAGGCCAGGGCGACCAAGCCAATGATCAACAACAGTGCGATCACGGCCAGAACTCGACGAACGAGATCGAGGGTCCCTTGCTCCTGGGTCAACGGGAAGAGTTGGTACAACTCGTATGGACCGACACCGGGCACAGACAACGTTGATCCCACGACCAGTCCCGGCACGACGCGTCCGTCGAGGTAGCGCAACTCGGTGTACGTCCATGCGATGCGTCGATCTGCGAGCACTCGCTCGCGCAAATCGGTCGGGACACTGGACTCCGCCACCAAGTTGGTGCCGCGCTCGGGCGCCGAAGCCCCAGTTCGGCTCCCCCCGGAGAGCAGCAGAACTTCGTAGAGACCGGGATTTCCGGCGCGAGCAGCCAAACTCGATGCAACCGCGTCCACCAATTGAGTCGCTGACCGCGTCGACGCGCCGGTGTCGGACGCGTCCAGAATGCGCTGGGATTCGGCCTGCCCTGCATCGGCCTCGGCTACTGACGTGCGTTCTTTCGCGTCCACAACACCGGCGCTCACGCGTGCAAGCAAAAGCGCGCCGAGCAAGCCGACCACAAGCACGGAGAACAGAAACGTCGTCGAGATGACGCGCATCTGCAGGGACTGACGCCAGGCCGCGCGCACCCGGCGTACGGCCGCGACGATCCCCGGATCAACTGGGGGCGGCGCCGCGGCCTTGCTCACGGAGGTCCCGCTTTGTAGCCCACGCCGCGGACGGTGATCACGATCACCGGATTCTCCGGATCAATTTCAATCTTCGAACGCAAACGTTGAACATGGACATTCACCAGGCGGGTATCCGCAGCATGCCGATATCCCCAGACATCGGAGAGAAGGACATCGCGGGTAAAGACCTGCCACGGTTTGCGGGCAAGTGCCACAAGCAGGTCAAACTCGAGAGGGGTTAGTGAAATCAGGCTCTCCACGCGTTTCACGGTGTGCCCAGCCACGTCGATGCTCAGATCGCCGATCGTGAGATGTTGGGGACCAGGCTCTTCGTTGTGTCGCAGCCGCGCACGCACGCGAGCGACAAGTTCTTTGGCCTTGAATGGCTTGACCACGTAGTCATCTGCGCCGCTCTCGAGTCCGACCACGACGTCGATCGTGTCGTTCTTCGCCGTGAGCATCACGATGGGCACTCCACTTTCAGCCCGAATTGCCCGACACACGTCGATTCCATCGCGTCCCGGCAACATCAGATCGAGCAATACCAAATCGGGACGGGATTCGCGGAAGACGGCCAATGCCCGGGAGCCGTCCGCGCAGTGGACGGCTTCGAAACCTTCCGCGCGCAGCACGATGCCCAACATCTCCGCCAGTGCGACGTCATCGTCGACGACTAGCACGCGACCCTTCACGCCGGTCATCGTGCCACCTAGTCGCGTCTTCTCGCGGAACATGAGGGCATTCATCGGCACTAGGCGTGCATTCATGGGGGCCATAGCTAGTTAACGCTCGATCGTGAACCCGAGTTCCGCATTCCCGCACCGACGGTGAGGCATCCGGGGAGAGCCAACCCGGTGTCAGGCGCGAATCTCTGGCACGATGCCCGAAAACGACCGAGTCTCCTGGTTGCTCAGCGATCCAGACGTACGGACAGGGTGGCGCGATGACCGACCAACCGGCTCAAACGCCTCCCGAGGCAACGCCGCCGCCTGGGGGTTGGTCGCCCATTCAGCCACCGGTCTGGACCGATCCCAGCGGCTACGTTCCGGCCGGACCGCCCGGTTCCCCCGCGGCTACGCCGATTCCGCCGGGATCCGGACCCCCTCCCGGCTATACACCGTCGGGATACGGACCCCCTCCCGGCTACGGCTCGCAGTACGCCGCCTACGCGCCAGCTCCCCCAGCACCAAAGCCGGGCATCGTTCCTTTGCGACCGCTGGGGCTCGGCGAAATTCTGGATGGCGCAGTGACGTACATCCGGGCAAATCCGCGAGCTGTTCTCGGTGTCTCAGTCGTGCTGGCCCTCGTGGCCGCGATCGTAAGTTTCATCACCAACGTGTTGACCTGGGGCGCTTTCCAGGGCTCGCTCAACGACTTGAGTAGTCAACTCGACAGCCTCGATTCGGGTGGATCCTCGGTGGACACGACCTCGCGGTTGGGGTCAAGCCTCGGAGAGCTCGCCTCGTCCGGAGTGAGTGCGCTCGTCGGCGTCGTCGCCACCGGGATGTTTACGGTGTTGATCGGTCACGCCGTACTTGGACGACGTATTAGTGCTGGTCAGGCGTGGTCGGAGGCGCGTGGGCGACTGATTCGCCTGCTCGGCTTGTTGGTGCTGATCGTCATCGCCACCGTTGGCATCCTGGTTGGCGGCTTTGTGGTTCTCCTCGTGTTGGCCGCACTCCTGGGGGCCCCAGGTGCCGTGATCGGGGCCATCGCGATCTTGGGCCTAATCCCGGTGAGTATCTGGTTGTGGGTGTCGTGGTCTTTGGCCGCACCTGCGCTGATGCTTGAGCGGGTGGGAGTCCTCGAATCAATGCGACGCTCCTTCCGTTTGGTGCATACGGCCTGGTGGCGGATTTTCGGCATTCAGATATTGGCCGCGATCATCGCCAGCGTTATTGGCGGCGTACTTACCGTTCCGTTTGCACTTATCGGTGGAATCAGCCTGTTGAACTCATCCAGTTCGTCGGCAACTCCCTGGCTCTATCTGATTGGGACCGCAATCGGCACCCTGGTGGCAACGACCGTCGTTCAGCCATTTTCTGCGGGGGTGACGGCACTGCTCTATGTCGATCAACGAATTCGCCGTGAAGCCCTCGACTTGGTCTTGCTCGACGCGGCCAATAAGCGGCCCGCTGCGCACGAGTCTCGGCGCTGACTTGGTCCCAATCGATCTGGGCCGCGATGAGGCAGCCGCTGCGGCGCGTCTCGAACTCACTAACCCCGCGTACCACCGCGATGATGAACCTTGGTACTCGCGGATCGTGACTTGGGTCACTGACCACCTCCAATCGGCACTCGATCAGTTGTCGTCAAAGGCGCCCGGAGGTTGGTTGGGGATTGCCGTCGCAATCGTGATCCTGGTGGGGCTCATCGCGGTTCTGCGAATGAGGCTCGGGCCGCTGCAGCGCCGTGAAACGTTCGACCCGATGCTGTTCGGCGATACGGAGGTCCTGACGTCGGCGGCGCACCGTACTGCGGGCGACGAATACGCACGTGCCGGGCGCTACCACGATGCACTTCGGGAGCGGATGCGAGCGATAGTGCGCTGCTTGGAGGAACGCGCAATCTTCGAGCCGCGACAAGGGCGTACCGCTGACGAAGCCGCCAACGACGCGGCACGAGTCCTTCCCGATGTCGCGATCCCACTGCGTGAAGCCGCTCGTACGTTCGACGCAACCTGGTACGGCCGCCATCGCGTCGACGCGTCCACTTATGCGCGCATGCTCGATCTCGACGCAACGAGCACGGAGGCCGCGACGCAGCGCCCGCGAGCCAGCGCGAGGTCGGTGAGCCCCCGGTGAGCGGCATCAGCGGTGCGCTGAACGAGAAGGCAGGTGCAGCGACAAGCACGGTGCTGGAACGCACAGTTGGCGCTCGCGTTCGAGGCAACCGTGGGCTGCTACTTGCCCTGGCCGCCGTCGTCGTCCTCGCGGTCCTGTCCGCCTGGGCTGCGTCGGGGACTCGACGTGGCTACCTCGATCCGGACGCTACAGATCCCACCGGAGCTCGCGCGCTGCGAAATGTGGTCGCCGACCAGGGCGTGAGCGTGCACAAAGCCACGACCGTTCGCCAAGCCGATGACGCATTACGCCAATTCAGCGACGCGACACTGCTCGTCGTATCCGCCGGGCTGCGATCAGACCCCGACGCGAATCGGCGATTGGGCGAACTCTTGGCTTCCGCGCCACGTGCCAGCACCGTGCTCATCGCCCCTGACGCCGAACTACTGACCGAACTCGCGCCTGGCGTCGAGCTCGCTGGTGGGGGCC
>JBBRLC010000194.1:0-4054 GCA_038231595.1 Candidatus Nanopelagicales bacterium
AACACCGGCGGCCTCCTCAATGAAGCCTCGTCGCTCCTCAGGGGATGCCGCGAGAATCGAATCGAGTTTGCCTTGCCCGACGATGACGTGCATTTCGCGGCCGATGCCGGTGTCGGACAGAAGTTCTTGGACATCGAGGAGTCGACTCGGGTTGCCGTTGATCGAGTATTCAGATCCGCCGTTGCGGAACATGGTTCGCGAGATCGTTACTTCGGTGTAGTCGATAGGCAGTGCGCCGTCGGCGTTATCGATCGTGAGAACGACCTCGGCACGTCCCAACGGCGGGCGACCGGACGTACCGGCAAAGATGACGTCTTCCATCTTGCCGCCGCGCAGCGTCTTGGCACCCTGCTCGCCCATGACCCAGGCGATGGCGTCGACGACGTTGGATTTCCCGGACCCGTTGGGACCGACAACGCAGGTGATGCCGGGTTCAAAATTCAGCGTCGTTACCGACGCGAAGGATTTGAAGCCCTTGAGCGTCAGACTCTTCAGATACACGCGCGCATCTCCTGGCCGTCGGGCCGATGCCCCAACACGCACCTCGGATAGGCGCGCAGGATGTCGGCGAACGGCGGGTCTCGGGGGTACGGCGGGGAAGAACCTTCACCCTATCGGCTGGTACGGCGGCGGGCCGTCAGCGGCTCACGGCGAAGTCAGCGAGCCGTCAGCGGCGTTCGCACGGCGCCCCTCACGGCGGGCAAGAATCAGGACCTAACCCGGTCGGTGGGCCGGGCCGATCGAGAATTGGGAAACCTAAGCGAGGACGGGCGCGGGCGCGGGCTCTTCCAACTCAATCAGCGACACGGGTTCCAGGTGCTGATCGAGATGTTCGTCGATCTGGTGCTCTAGATGGGCGGCGAGGAGGGCATCGCGCTCGTTGCGGCTCTTGGCTAGGGCGGCTTCCAGCGTCTTAACTTGCACTCTCAAGCGGGTCACTTCCGAGACCAACCGAGGGTCAGTGCCACCGAGATGACCGAACAGCGCCTTGGGCATCGCATCTCCGGATCGGTTGTCGCGTGCAGGCACCGGGACAACAAGGGGAAGTGGGCCGCCCCGGCGCACATCACTAGGGGCGTGTCCTTCAGGGTGACACCCCCGACCATGATCGTCAAGACACCAACCGGGATGGTTCCACCCGATCGGCCCAAACGCCCGGCCGCGAGGGCTCGCATCTAGACCCGGAGCCCAGGCGGGGCAGTGCTCGTGACCTATCGCTCCTGGAACCCCTCGAAATCCGATTCCCTGGACTCGGCCACGGACCCAGGTCGTTACGCGGACCAGCTTGCCTGGATCGGCATCGCTCACCACCGTGGTGACCTCGGAAGTCGTTGGCAACGCGGGCAGCGATAAGACGAACGATTCATAAAAGCGTCTCTCACAATGCGCGATCCGCAACGAACGCAGGGTAGATCGCGCCGGCCGTACACATTGAGACCGCGTTCGAAATAGCCACTTCGTCCATTGACGTCGACGTACAACGAATCAAACGATGTCCCACCCTGAGCGAGGGCGTCGGCCATGACATCGCGCGCGTGCCCGAGCAACGTCAGCACGTCCGATCGCGACATCGAGTCCGTCGCTTTGGCGTAATGGATTCGGGCACGCCACAAGGCCTCGTCGGCGTAAATGTTTCCGACGCCAGAGATCAGAGTCTGATCGAGGAGTGCGCGTTTGATTCCGGTACGGCGTCGACGCAGTTCTCGGGCGAACTTGTCTTGGTCAAATTGAGCGTCGAAAGGATCACGCGCGATGTGCGCAACGGATGCCGGCAATCTACTGCCGCTTCCATCCGCGACGAGTGGTTCAACGGCAAGGCCGCCAAATGTGCGTTGATCGACGAAACGGAGTTCGGGATCGCCGTCGCGAAAACGAAGGCGAACGCGCAGGTGTGGACCATCATCGATCTCACTTGGTTGGACAAGCAACTGTCCGCTCATGCCAAGGTGGGCCACGAGCGCGTGCTCATCGTCGGAGATGGGTAGCCACAAATATTTCCCTCGCCGTTGCACATCATCTAGCGAGCGACCCACAAGCCGCAGCGAGAAATCGTTGGGTCCCAGGACATGTCGGCGTACCGCCCGTTCGTGATAGACGTCGACTCGGTTGATCGGACGGTTCACAACCCACCTCGCCAAACCTCGGCGAACGACTTCGACTTCGGGAAGCTCGGGCACGGTCAGCCGCCGATCGTCAGCCTACCGGCACTGTCAGGCCCGGTCTGGACGGGAATCAACTCCCCACCACCCACGCGCAAAGAAGCTTCGATGGCTTGGTACGCCGAGGATGCTGCGTCTTGTTCGGCCTCTTTCTTACTTCGACCAACTCCGTTTCCGTAGAACTCCCCGGCAACTCGCACCCGTGAGGTGAAGGATTTTTCGTGATCCGGTCCGGACTCATCCACGAAGTACTCAGGTACGCCCAGGCCAGATGCGGCAGTGAGTTCTTGCAAACTTGTCTTCCAGTCCAATCCGGCGCCCAGCCTCGAGGACTCATCGATGAGTGGATCGAACAGTCGGTGAACAAGGCTTGATGCCTCATCGAGCCCGCGGTCGAGATACACCGCGCCAATGACGGCCTCAACGGTGTCGGCCAAAATCGATGCCTTCTGCCGGCCACCCGTCGATTCTTCGCCGCGGCCGAGAAAGAGGAAGTCGCCAAGGCCAAGGTTGCGCGCGATCCCCGCCAAGGCACGGGCATTGACGACGGCTGCGCGAAGTTTGGCCAACTGCCCCTCCGCCATGTCCGGATGGGTGCGAAAAAGGGTATCCGTGACGACCAATCCGAGAACCGAATCACCGAGAAATTCGAATCGCTCATTGGTGGGCAGCCCGCCATTTTCGTACGCGTAGGACCGGTGCATGAAGGCGTGGTCCAGCATCGTGTCACCGACTTCGACGCCGAGTCGCTCAGCCAAGACGTCGTATCCGGGGCGCTGATGACGAGGGGCCATCAGGGGGTCTCCTTCACCGTGACGGCTCCGAGGAGCACCTCGACATGATCGGCTAGGTCCCCCACCGTGGTGGCACGTGACAATGATTCATCGTCGACCGCGATTGCCACGTGCAATTGCTCTCTGACTTTGGCTTCCACGCAGTCCGCGAAGCCGATTCGCACCATGGAATCCACGCCGACATCGATCAAAGGCGTATCGAGTCGCAGCAGCGCGGGATCGATGTCGAGGACGTCAGCCATCGCAGCAGCGACCAAACCGGCGACTTGCAAATCGGTCATGACAACGACTCGACTGGATCTGTTGGGCGCCCTGGATCGCGCACCGATGAGGGGCAAGAAGCGTGATTCCCGTGGGAATGACTCGCCGATTCGCCACGCCAGGACGAAAGCCGACGCTCGATTCGATCCAGCACTTGAGCGCGCGCAACGCGAGCCGCCAAGGCAACGCACGACGCGACGGACTCGGCCGACGACGCGCCATGGCCGACCACGACGACGCCTCGTATCCCGAGAAGAAGCCCAGCTGCGAAGGAGCCGGCTTGGATTTCTCGCAACATTTCGCGCGCGGGTTCGGCTGTCTCGTAGGCGCCACCGAAAACGACGGCACCCCAGGCGGCAGCGCCCTCAAGCCCCTTCAACAGCACATTGCCAGTGAATCCATCGGTCACGACCACGTCAGCAACTCCGCCGATGGCCACGTCGTGTCCCTCGATGCCACCGACGTAGTCGAAGGCCAACCCCGGCGCTGCGATTTCCAACGCGGCACCGGCAGCGACGCGCAACGCATCGCCCTTTCCAGGTTCCGACCCGATAGTGAGCAGACCAACCCGTACGGCCTGGACCGAGGCCGGTCCGTCAACTCCTCGCAGGGTTTCGGCGTACGCGACGCCTAGCACCGCGTGCGTGAGGATGTCATCGGCGCTGACATCGGTTGGCGCGGCACCGACGTCAAGGAGCACGAGGCGTCCGTGCAGCGAAGGGACGACGACGGCCAAGGGTGCGCGGGTGACACCAGGAAGTCGACCGAGGAACCAGGTAGCGGCGGCGACTGCCGCGCCGGTGTGGCCAACGGTGGCGAACGCGTCGGCGCGACCGTCGC
>JBBRLC010000195.1:0-4043 GCA_038231595.1 Candidatus Nanopelagicales bacterium
CTACAGCGCCTATGACTGAGTGGTTTCCGAGTCGCCCCGACGAGCCAACAAGATGCCACCGACAACGGCGATCACTCCGAGGATGACGGCGACGATGGGGATGGTCGTCTTGAGCAAATTGAGCTTTGCCACCGCGTCCTTCGCGTCTTTGACGTTGGACGTCACAGTCGCGTCGTTGAATGCGATCGTCGCATCAATCAGCGTGGTCTTGTCGGTTCCATCAGGTCCGCGCAGCGTCTGCTTCTGAACTTCCTGACCCTTGATGATCGAGCCAACGGTTGGTTCCACCCACACGGTGCGAACGTCGGCGTAGAAACGCGGCGCCTTGTAACTGGCCGCATCCACGCCGACCAAACTCCCGGGCACTTCCTGTTCGCCGATTTGGGTGGGCTCAATCGTTTGCTCAAACTTGTAGACAGTCAGACCTTGAATTGTCTCTTCACTCACGAAAGGAATCGGTACAGCCTTTTTTAAGACCGTATCAAAGTACGGATACGCCTGCTTCTGCAGGAAGAAGCCAAACTTCACCGGGTTAATCCCGTCGAAGACAACCTGCTCTCCGTTGACGTTGGCACCGCAGCAGTTCGTCAATTCTGAAGTCACGCGATTGAACGCGACTCGAATTTGCTCACTGTTGGCAATCGCGCCATTGTCGTCCACGAGGGTTTGGATTGAGTCGTAGATCGCGAGGTCTTTACTCTTGGCCTCATCGGTTGTTGACGACATCACATCGCCACGAGTCGTACGGGTGTTGGTGATTGCTACGTCGTGACGAATTGGATCCTGACCGGCCGCGAGTTTGTCCGCGTAGAACAACGTCGCGGCAGTTCCTTGGCTCACGATTGTCGAGATCCCGCCGGTGTTTTCGCCCGGGACAAGAGGAGCCCTGGCCAATTGCGGTACGGCGTACCACCGCAATAGCGGAGCTAGCACAAGCAAGAACGCCCCAACCCCGATGAGTGCCAGCCCGAGTCCACGCTTCATTCCTCGCGCCTTTCTCGTGACTTGAAACCCCGCAGGCCGTTGCCGGAACGTACCGCAAGGCGGGCTACTCGCGGGTAGTTCCTGAGAGTCGATACAAGATTGTTTCCACGGCGCACTCAAGGTCATGGGCATACGCCACGTGGAGTTCGCGCGCCCGTGGCGACTGATCGACGTCCCCTCCGGCAATCAGGATGGCGCTCAGGCCCGCCGGTTTCCCGGCCAAAACGTCAACGTCGCGATCACCAACGATCCACGATCTCCGCGGTTCGAGGCCATGGTCGGCGATGGCCTGGCGGACAAGTCCGTCAGCCGGTTTACGGCATTCGCACGAATTGAGATCATGTGGGCAGACGTACCAACCGTCGACACGGGCGCCGGTGCTCCTGAGTTTGCGCGCGATCTCAGCATTGACAGCGTCGACGTCTCCCGGGGCGCACCGCCCCAGCGCGACACCGCGTTGATTGGTAGCGACCACGACAACGGCGCCAGCTGAGTTGAGCGCCGCGATGCCCCGATCGACGCCGGGAAGTAAGAGCACTTGTGTCGGGTCGCAGAGGTAGTCGCCCGTGGGCGGTGCTTCATTGATCGTGCCGTCACGATCGAGGATGACTCCCCACGTCATCGCCGTGGGACCCCCGACAACGCCACGATCGAAAGGTGTTCTTCAACCACGGTCTGGGCGGCCCGACTCGACGTCGACGAATTCGGCGATGAGGTGGGACCACAGGTGGTGGCACTCCTGAATTCGTGGTGTATCAGTTGAGGGCGCGACCAGGAGACAGTCGACAAGGTCACGCATGGTCACTCCACCGATTCCGGTCATGCCGATGGTGACGAGGCCCTTCTCACGAGCGGTGTTGAGGCCAGCGAGGACGTTTGGGGATTGACCTGACGTGCTCATGCCGATCGCGACATCGCCCGGTTTGGCCAGCGCTTCCAACTGACGCGCAAACACGCGGTCAAATCCGTAGTCGTTAGCAAGCGCGCTCACTGTCGGTCCGCCTGCACTTAGCGCGACCGCGGGCAGGGCCCGTCGTTCGACTGTGCATCGACCCACGAACTCGGCGGCAAGATGTGCGGCGTCGGCGGCACTGCCACCGTTGCCAAACACGAACAGGCATCTCTCGCTCAACACCGCGTCTGCCACGATTTCCGCAGCTCGGGTGAGGTCAGCAAGGAGTTCCGGGGTTCCCAACAATGAGATTGCCTGGGCAGCCTCCTGGACCCGCATACCCAGCATCGACGCCGGATCAGGCACTCGCCCTCCAGGTGGTTAGGCCCGCTGGTTCAAACGAAAACTCCGTCACCGTCAAACCTAGTTTGATGAGTGATTCAGCAACCCGGTGGCGGCGATCGAACTCGCAGTAGAAAACCATGTATCCCCCACCCCCGGCACCGGTGACTTTGCCGCCAATGGCGCCGGACTCGCGGGCCGCGTCGTACGCCTCATCGATGTACGGCGTCGTTATGCGAGGGCTCAAACGCTGTTTCTGCTTCCAGGCCTCGTCGAGCAATTCGCCGAAATATCGATGTTGGCCTCGCAGCAATGCATCTTTCATTGTGCGAGCGAGTTCCTTCTGGGCCAACAAAGCGTCCAGGCTCTCGGGATGACCGGATTCGAGGCGATCGGTCTGGTCCACAATGATCTGGTCAGACATTCTCGTGCGCCCGGTGTAGACGAGCAGCATGTTGTGCTCAAGCTCGTTGAGGGTTTCCGCGGATACGCGCAACGGATTCACCACCACGTGGTCGGCGTGGAACTCCATGTAGTTGAAGCCGCCGAACACGGCTGAGTAGTGGTCCTGCAAACCCCCCGCGATCCCCAGGTCGACGCGTTCCAGTGCGTGCGCCAAACCGGCAACTTCAAAGTCCGTCAGCGTTGATCGGTAGTGCTCTTGGAGTAATCCCACAAGTGCCACAACCATTGCCGACGACGCACCCAAGCCACTACCCGGTGGCGCATCAGACCTCAAGAACAAATCAAACCCACCGGCATCGTGGTCGATCATTCGACGGACTGCCGCTTTGGGCAGATCAAGATTGCCATCGAAGATGATTGGCTCATCAATCCCGAATTGAACGGCGAGCCCATAGTCGAGCGATTGCACACTGATTTGGCGATCCACACGTGGGCGCAAAGACGCATAGGCAAATCGACTGATGGTTGCAGAAAGAACGGCTCCGCCTTCGCGAGCCGGAAACGGGACTACGTCCGTACCGCCACCAGCGAACGACAGCCGAAGTGGCGCCTTCGCACGGACCAATTGCCCTGAACTCATCGACACCCCTTTCGCCCACGAGGGTGGCACAGTAGCGGGGTGATCGCACCGAAAGTTGACTCGACCGAGTCACAATCGCGCGTCCGATCCCGGTCTGTCACGCCTGGTTCTCGCGATCTACCGATGCTCGACGGCCTTCGGGCCGTCGCTGCCATCCTGGTGCTCTTGACGCATGCGGGATTTCTGACCGGCTGGTACTCCTCGGGCCCGCTTGGTGCTCTGCTCGCGCGGATGGACTTCGGGGTGGCGCTGTTCTTTTGTTTGTCGGGCTTCCTGCTTTCGCGCTTCTACGTCGCATTTCACGACAACGGTGGCGCATCCGGTCCTAACAGGACACTTAATCTGAAGCGATACGCGTTACATCGACTCGCACGCATCGTGCCGGCGTACTGGGTCGCACTGCTCGCCGTAGTCATCTTCCTCGACCACGTGCACAGCAACTCGGCCGTCGCGAGCAATGTGACGCTGACCCAGGTGTACACCGGCGATTTGCTGCCGGGCTTCACCCAAACGTGGAGTTTGTGTACCGAAGTCGCGTTCTATCTCGCCCTGCCCTGGCTCGCGACGTGGGTCTACCGCGGTTTGGCCCATGGGTTACGACGTTCCTTGGCGCGGTTAGTGATTCTTGGGATCGCCGCGTTGATCTGGACGTGCCTGTCGTCAGCGGACGCGCTTCCCTGGGGCGTGAAAGCGGGCCAATGGCTTCCTGGTCACCTCGATTGGTTCGCTGCCGGGATGGCGCTGGCATTGGTCGAGCCGCTCCTCCGGCGAGCCGATCGA
>JBBRLC010000196.1:0-4036 GCA_038231595.1 Candidatus Nanopelagicales bacterium
CGACCTCGGGTGGGCCGATCCGAGCTCCCTCGAGCACCCCGATGAGCGCACCGACGCACTGAGTTACAACTGGGGTGCTGGTCGTCCGTGGAAGACCGGGGACCCCACCCCGGCACCGATTCTGTCGTCGCTGCCGGTACGCAGTCGTAGCCGCGGACGCTGGGACGGCGACGGGATGTAACCGCGCACGAACGATGGCCGACGTTGCGCGACCGACGTCGCGCCCTTCGCGATGAGACGCGCTACTTCGGCGTCCCGGTCATTGCGTCGACTCCTCATCTCGTGACTCTGGCCTCGACGGCGAGATAGCCGCACGGTGATGGCTCGACCAATCGTGAATCACCGAGGTACGCAAGACCACGTCTTGAACCGAACGATTGCCGCGATTGACGATGCACAGATACAACCCAACAGGAAACACTGTGCAGAACGCCGCGCGGATAACCGCCGAGGGCCAACTCACCTTGTTACCGCGAAAATTGACGACTCGTACACCCAGAATTCGAGCTCCGTAGGTGCGCCCTGTCGTCGCCCACGCCAGCGTCAGGTAGATGACCATGTAAAAAAATCCAATAACGAGAAACACAAAGAAGGACCACGTGGGCCACTGAAAGCCTCGTGGGTTGAGCAGAAAGACGAAGACGTCGTACGACGCATACGTCGACAGTGTCGCAATCACGATGATCGCGTAGTCAATCCCGCCCGCCGCCGTTCGTGTCACGACACCGGCCCGATTGCCTTGGTACGGCCGAGCTTCCCGGGGTATCGGATCGACGTGGACTTGTCGCTCACTCATGAGTTGACCGATCATCCGGGCTCGACGCTGAGGGGTCGCGAACGGTCTTGTCGGCGGCTGTGTCGGCGGCGAGGATCTCTTGGCGCTCACGAGGTACGTCGGTTCGCCGTGCTTTCCGACGCAGCAATACTCGATCGACCCATTTCGCCACGATGTCATCACCTGCGATCGCGCCCATGCGTGCCCCGCGCACAACGTCGGACGCGACGCCGGTGGACGACTCTCGGATGATCTCAGGCAGGTCGACGTCCTCAATCACTTCATCGGCTAACGCCGCTAGGTCGATGCGATCGCGGACCAACGCGGTGAGGTCCATTGAGTCCAACGCCGCGGTCACCACTCGCTCGAGGTCGACTCGGCTCACCACGGTGTCAGTAAGATCCATCGAATCCAGCGCCGCGGTCACAATCGCGTTGAGATCCACCGCATCGAGCACAATTGCCGTCGTGTCGACGCGCTCCAAGATGGCTTTGGCTAGTGGTGTCGCGCGGGTACGCACTTCGGTGTCCACGCCGTTGATGAGTTCGTTACGCGCCGTGGTGCCAGCTCTTCGCAACCGCGCCAACATCGCGGCGGGGCTTAGTCCCGCGGGGACAAGTGGTGGATGCGCGGCGGCGTGCAGCAGCGGCATCACCACCGGCTCCAACCACTGCCCTACCGCGATCAGGGGTTTGCTCGCGACCACGACAACCCCAAGTGCGGTGTCCACTGCCTGAGCCAATCCCGCGACAACGAGGGTGCCTGACAAGCCTCGCTCCGGCGCGTTCGTCTCAAGAGCGCGAAGCGAGACCAAGGCGCGCGAACTCGCGTCGCCCGATGCTTGGTCGCCTGAGCTCTGGCCGCTCAACTCCTCGTCGCGTGAATCCACGGCGACATCTTGGTGCCTGCGCGGGCTAGAGGGGGGTATTGCGCGCGATGTACTGGCCGCCGGGCTCACCGATGATCTCGCCATCCTTGAAGTGCACCCGACCGCCCACAACGGTGACCACTGGCCAGCCAGTCAGATCGTGGCCTTCGAAAGGTGTGTGGTCCTGGCCGGACTTGCACAACTCGGTGGTGACGGTCTGAGTCTTCTCCAGGTCCACGATGGTGAAGTCCGCGTCGAAGCCGGGCAGCAGGTTGCCCTTGCCAGCGACGTTGTACGCCCGCGCTGGCTGCGTGGACACGGCTTCCACGATTCGCGCCAGCGGAATTCCGCGCTTGAGGTGACCCTCGGAGATCATCACGGGATACAGCAACGCGGTACCGCCGAATCCCGGTGTGGCCGGCCAAATCCTGTCGCCCTTGAGTTCCTCCATGCAGCACGCATGGTCCGACGCGACCCATTGAATGTCGCCGCGCGCGACGCGACGCCACAACTCTTCGTTGTCCGGCTTCGTACGAATCGGTGGATTGACCTTGCCGCCCAATCCACCCTTTGCGTCCAGGGTCTCGTGGTCCAAACAGAGGTGATGCAACGTCGTCTCGAAGCGCATGTCGATACCCGGGTACGCCTCGCGCGCTTGGACAGCGGCGGCCACGGCGTCCGATGACGACAGATGAAGCAGGTTGATATTTGTGCCGGTGTACGAGGCCAAAGTGGTTGCCTCGCCGATGGCAACGCGCTCAGTCAGTGGCGGGCGACCATCGTTGTACGCCTTCAGCGTCTGCGGGTCACCGTTTTCCTTGACGCGGTCGATGAAGACACGCATCAACTCACTTTGTTCGCAGTGCAGCGACAGCGACAACCGCAAGTTGGGGTGCTCGGCTTGCACCTCGTTGATCTTCTCCATAATTAGGAAGAGGTGACCGAGGTCGTACTCATCGCCCATGGTGAAACTGCGCGAGTCGCGGCTGTTCGAGGCAAGGTCGAAGCCTTTGTAGAACATGTAGTACTTGAACGATGTGACCCCGTGATCGCGAACTAACTGCGGAATCTCGTCGATCTGCGCCACCGTCATTGGGGCGAGGTGAAAGCCATAGTCGGTCCACGCCTTGCCGCGTACGGCGTCGAGAACCTCCGGGAAGATCTCCTTGTAAGTGCCGGTCTTGTTCAGGTAGTGGGCACCGGTGCGGAAGTACGACACAACCGACGTCGCGCCGCCGACGAGTGAGGACCGAGTTTCTTCGAAGGCATCAAGGCCGAGCTCGCGATAGATCCCGATGTGGAAATGCGCGTCAACGGCACCCGGGAGTACCACCTTGCCCGCCGCGTCGAGCACCTCGTCGGCTTCCGACGTCGAAATGTCATCGGCAAGGGAGACAACCTTGCCGTCCTTCGCTGCAAGGTCGGCGCGCATCAGCCCCGAACCGGGCAAGACGATGGTGGCATTCTTGACGAGTAAGTCGTAGCGAGCCATGGCGGCCGGTCCGAACGGACCGGCTCACCCCCTTCCAGAAATCAGTGGGCGATGACGACGTGCAGGTAGCGATGAACAAATTTTGGGGACAAAAATTCAGCCAGTGGGAGCGGCCGCACGATAGCCAAGTCGAGCAGAGACGCGCTTAGTGGCCTCAAGTAACAGCCCAATGGCGTCATCGAGTTCACCGGCCAGACGCTCAGCCGGTCCGCAGATACTGATGCTTCCGACCGGCCGACCGTTGTGATCGAGAACCGGTGCGGCCGCACTTGCTGCCCCTGCTTGCCGCTCGCCGGCGCTCGTTGCGTATCCACGCGCACGAACTCGAGCGAGGTCAGCCCGCAGTGCATCCGGTGATGTCAGCGTCGTGTCGGTGAATGACTGCAATGAGCCAGCCAGGTAGCGCTCAATTTCTTCGTCGGTGAGAAACGCGAGCAATGCCTTGCTCGACGATCCGGCGTGCAACGGGAACCGCTGACCCAGCGGAACACTCATCACGATCTCTCGCGGGGGTGTCACTTGATCGACATAAATGCGTCCATCACCAGACAACACCGACAACGTGGCCGTTTCTTGAACTTCGCGGGCCAACCACGCCAACTCCACCGCAGCGACGGCTCGTACATCCACCCGCGACAAATAGGACAACCCGAGTTCGAACGACGCGGGCCCCAGCGAATAGCGGCGCGTCTCCTCGTCAATTTCGACGTACGATCGGCTGCGCAAGGAGGCCAGAATCCGGTGTACCGCGGCCTTCGACAGTCCCAAGGAGTTCGCGATCTCGGTGACGCCCAAGTTGGCTTCGGCCGAACGGGCGAACAGGGTCAACACATCGGCGGCCCGTTCGACCGTCGCGATGGTCTGACTCGTCGAGCCGCCCGCCCCGTCGACGTCGGCAGCA